>JAOUPZ010000004.1 GCA_029879595.1 Deltaproteobacteria bacterium
GCGGAGAAGGCCAAGGAGTATGGCCTGGTAGATCACATCATCGAAAACCGCGAGCAAATCGGCAAGATCAGCGCCAGGAAGTCCTGAGGGTTCAGCCGGAAAATAGCAAAGGCGCACCGTTGGCCGGCAGGGCTTTCAAGGTAAGCTCCCCGGCGACTTCCCGGTAGACTCCCCATCCGTTTTCCCGGTCGGCTATCTTATCCGCACCACGAACATATTTTCATCAGAATTCCCTGAAGTGACAGTATATCCGGATAACACCACCCTGCCTGCAGCATCCATCACTGCGTGCTGCACGGCGTCTATATAGCCGCTGCCGGGACTGACTTCCATCACTATCCGACCGTTGTCTCCAAAGGTTGTATCCAGGGTTCCGTTCTCATTAAAACGCCAGACCATGAGATCGGTGTTTCCGCTGGGGCCCGCGCCTGATCCGGCTATTATGATCCTGCCGTCTGGCTCAAACATCACGGCCTGCCCGCCCTGACCGTCGCCGGTCAATTCCGGGTCGTCATAGACAACCACGCCGCCGTTGCCAAAACTGGCATCGAGGGTGCCGTCATCCATAAAGCGCCAGATGAGCAAATCTGCATCGCCGCCAGATCCCAAGCCACTACCGGTTGCGACAATCCTGTTTTGTGAGTCCACGGCTCCGAACCTGGATATTTCATCTCCTGAGGTGGGAGCCCCGCCGTCGTTATCCCTGGTTACAAACCCAACAGGGGAGTTGAAGGTGGTGTCCAGTGTTCCATCGGCGGCCACCCTGAGAATGGCAAAGTCAAAATTACCAGCAGCATTTCGGCTCCTGCCCAGGAGGATCATCCTGTCCTGGGAGTCAAACGCCATCCCGTAGGCTCCGTCTTCGGCGTTGCCGCCAGCCAGGTTATGAAACATGGCTACTCCAGGAATGGCTCCTCCTGCGTTGTAACTGGTGTCAAGGGTTCCGTCGGCAAGATAGCGCACGGCTGTGAAGTCATAATTGGTGCCACTGAAAAAATTACAGGCCAATACCAGCCTCCCCTGGCTGTCAAGGGTGAGTCCGGTAGCATAATCGTTGCCGACGAAATTTTGTTTTACAACCCCATCCCCGGAAAAGCTGGTGTTTGGTGTGCCGTCAGGGTTAAAGCTTGCCAGCAGCAGGTCATATCCAGCTACGGCAACAATTCCCAGTGCAAACAGTTTCCCGGTTGCGTTGTCATAGGCGACCCCTGAAAAGGAGTCCCACAGGGTCCCGCCGGTGGACATGTTCTGGGCCAGGTAGCCGGTACCATTCCAGTTGTTGTTGGGGGTTCCGTCCTGGTTGATCCACCATATGGAAGTATCGAAATAGCCCCCGATGAAGCTCTGTCCGGCAACAATGATGTTATCGAAGGAGTCAAAGGTGAGGCGATACCCAATATCCCGGTATCCGCTACTTGAGGTGTAGATTCCGGTGCCGTTGAAGCTGGTATCAGGTTCTCCCTTGAGGCCGTTCACCGCGGGAATCTTTTTCTTATCGGCTTTGCCGCCGCACCCTGCCGCCAAACTGGCCAGGAGAATGCTCCAGAAAATAAGGTTGAATATTCGCATGTTTCTGCCTGTCACGAAATTATCAGTGCCGTCAGGTTCTTTTTTGAGTTCCCCACTTTTTGAAAAAAACTTGCTGGGCGTTTTCACCTGAAAGTCTTTTACCACATGAGATGTAAAAATATAAAGCTAAAAAAAATAAATGCATAATATAAATATACCTATGCCGTGATAGCAACGCTGGCATTGTATGTAAAGAAGCAAAGGGCTGGAGATGAAACCGGCTTGGTATAAAAGTTGGGATAGGGCGGGGTGTTGAGCCCTGAAGGCTGTCGGTCTGTCTCAGCCGAACATTTCCTTTATGCGGCTCATGAACTTTTCCATCAGGGGATACTGTTTGCCCGAGTTGGATTTGTCGATCTCGGCGAATTCCTTGAGCAGTTGTTTCTGCCGGTCGGTAAGATTGGTGGGTATCTCTACGGTGACCCGGACGTACTGATCGCCCCGGCCCTTGCCCCTGAGATGCGGAATGCCCTTGGAGCGGATCCGGAACGAGCGCCCGTTCTGGGTGCCTGCCGGCACCTTCATCCCGACCTTGCCGTCCAGCGTGGGCACTACTATATCCGCGCCCAGGGCGGCGTTCACCACCGAGATGGGCACCTCGCAGTAGATATCGTTGTCCTCACGGTGGAAAAACTGATGGGGCCGCACTCCGATCTGGATGTACAAATCGCCCGAGGGGCCTCCGCCCGATCCGGACTCGCCCTCGCCGGACAGTTTGAGACGGGCGCCGGAATCAATGCCGGCGGGAATGTTCACCCGCAGGCGGTGGGTAACCCGCTGCCGGCCCTCGCCGTTGCATTTGGGGCAGGGGGTGCGCACAACCTTGCCGGCACCGCGACAGCGGTTGCAGGTGGTGGCCACACTGAAGAAGCCCTGCTGCATGCGCTGCTGGCCGGTTCCGTGGCAGGTGGGGCAGACCTCGATGTCCTTTGAGGATTTGGCACCCAGGCCGCCGCACTGGCCGCAGGACTCCATCCTGGGGAAGCTGATTTCGGTGGTGTGTCCAAAGGCCGCCTCCTCGAAGCTGATCTCCATGTTGTACTGGAGATCGGCTCCGCGCATGGCACCGGCCTTTCTGGGGCCGCCGCGCTGCGCTCCGCCGAAGAATTCCGAGAAGATATCCCCGAAGATATCCCCGAATCCGCCGAAGTCACCACCCTGGAACCCGCCGAAGCCCTCCATGCCCTCGCCCATGCCTTCCACATGGCCGAAACGGTCGTACTGGGCCCGTTTCTGCTGGTCGCTCAATACCGCATAGGCCTCGGAAGCCTCACGAAATTTAACACCGGCCTCCTTGTCTTCAGGATTCCGGTCGGGGTGGTACTTCAGGGCCAGTTTGCGGTATGCCTTTTTAATTTCATCACCGCTGGCCTGACGTCCTACTCCCAGGATTTCGTAATAATCCCGCTTGGCCAAAAGACTATCTCCTGTCTATCAGGCAGTTATTCCGTTCACCCGGCCCGGCCCAATGCCCGGGCCGGGTGAATGCCCGGCTTTATTTGCCGGCGTCCTTATCGTTTTCATCCTGGACTTCTTCGTACTCTGCGTCCACGACATTTTCCGCGCTGGAGTCATCCTCCTTCTCCGCAGAGGAATCGGCATGGGCACCCTCGCCCCCACCGGCGTCCTCCTGCTGCTGGGCGGTCTTTTTGTACAAGGCCTCGGCCATGGCATGGGAAGCCTTGGTCAACTCCTCCATGGCTGCCTGTATGACGCTCTCGTCCTCGCCTCCCAGGGCATCGCGGAGCTTGGTCATGCCATCCTCAATGGACTTCTTCTGGTCTTCTGTTATGGAGTCCTTGACCTCGGCCAGGGTTCGCTCGGTGGAGTACAGGAGCGATTCGGCCTGGTTGAGCACTTCGGCCTTTTCCTTGCGGTTCTTGTCTTCCTCGGCGTATTTCTCGGCATCCTTGACCATCTGGTCGATTTCATTTTCGGACAGCCCGCTGGAGGCCGTGATCCGGATATCCTGCTGGCGTCCGGTGCCCATGTCCTTGGCGGTGACGTGGACGATGCCGTTGGCGTCAATGTCGAAGGTCACCTCGATCTGCGGTACTCCCCGGGGCGCCGGGGGCAGTCCGGTCAGCTCGAACCTCCCCAGGGTCTTGTTGTCGGTGGACATGGGACGCTCACCCTGGAGAACATGGATGGATACCGCGGGCTGATTATCCGCCGCCGTTGAGAACACCTGGCTCTTTTTGGTGGGGATGGTGGTGTTGCGCGGTATCAGCGAGGTCATGACCCCGCCCAGGGTTTCGATTCCCAGCGAGAGCGGAGTGACGTCCAGCAGCAGCACATCCTTGATGTTTCCCTTGAGCACGGCCCCCTGAATGGCCGCGCCGATGGCCACCACCTCATCCGGGTTGACCCCCTTGTGGGGGGCCTTGCCGAAGAAACCTTCCACCACCTGCTGTATCCGGGGCATGCGCGTCATCCCTCCCACCAGGATCACCTCGTCGATGTCGCTTGCGGTCAGGCCGGCATCCTTGAGAGCCTTTTTGGAGGGTTCCAGGGTCCGCTGCACCAGATCTTCCACCAGTTTCTCCAGCTTGGAGCGGTTGATTTTCACGTTGAGGTGCTTGGGACCGGATGAGTCTGCCGTGATGAAGGGCAGGTTGACCTCGGTGTCCATGGAAGAGGAAAGCTCCTGCTTGGCCTTTTCGGCTGCCTCCTTGAGCCGCTGCAGGGCCATCTTGTCCTGCCGTAGGTCAATGCCCTGGTCCTTCTTGAACTCGTCGGCCAGGAAGTCGATGATCCGGTTGTCGAAGTCTTCTCCGCCAAGAAAGGTGTCACCATTGGTGCTCTTCACCTCGAACACTCCATCGCCAAGCTCCAGGATGGAGATATCGAAAGTTCCTCCTCCCAGGTCGTACACGGCGATCTTCTCATCCTTCTTCTTGTCCAGTCCGTAGGCCAGAGCGGCTGCCGTGGGCTCGTTGATGATACGCAGCACGTTCAGGCCGGCGATCTTGCCGGCGTCCTTGGTGGCCTGCCTCTGGGCATCGTTGAAGTAGGCCGGCACGGTGATGACAGCCTCGGTCACATCCTCGCCCAGATAGTCCTCGGCGGTCTGCTTCATCTTCTGCAGGATAAACGCCGAAATTTCCGCCGGGGCATACTGCTTTTTATCGATCTCCACATAGGCCGCGCCATGGGAACCCTTGACGATATTGAAAGGGCTGTTTTCGATGGCCTTTTTGACCTCAGGGGAATCGTAGTTTCTTCCGATGAGCCGCTTGATGGCGTAAATGGTGTTGGTGGGGTTGGTGATGGCCTGCCGTTTGGCCACCTGACCCACCAGCCGCTCATTGGAGGAGGTAAAGGCCACCATGGAGGGTGTGGTGCGCACTCCCTCGGCATTGGTGATAACCTTTGGATCACCGCCTTCCATGATTGCCACGCACGAATTGGTTGTTCCCAGATCAATGCCGATTACTTTCCCCATGTCGTTTTCCTGAACAAATAAGGTTTTTTGATTTGCCGGCGGCCGTTTTGGAAAGTGCGTCCTGCGCCTTTTCCCGGTAGCCCGGCGTGGTTTGCAGCAATATTTCCCGGCCCTTCAATGTGCCGGCTTTTGCCCTGTCAGCCCGTTTTGTTATCCGGCCGTTTGGAAACCGTTACCATTGCCGGGCGCACCACTCTGTCGTGGAGGAAATACCCGGCCTGAAATTCCTCCGCCACATGGTTTTCTTCCATGGTGTCGGTTTCCACAATGCTCATGGCCTCATGTACGTTTGGATCAAAGGGTTTGCCCACCGCATCGATCCTGGACAGTCCGTATTTTTCGAAAACTCCCGCCAGTTGCCTGCGCACCATTTCCACCCCCTCCAGCAGAGATTCGCTGCCTTCACCCTGATCCTTGCGGGCGTGGTCCACCGCCCGTTCCAGGTTGTCCATCAGGGTGATCAGATCCTGCAAAACGGGCGTTAGTGCGTATTTCAATGATTCCGCATGCTGCTTGGCGTTCCGTTTTTTATAGTTGTCGAATTCCGCATGCAAGCGCAACAGTTTGTCTTCCGATTCCTCCAGTCTGCGCTGCAATTCCCCGGCATTGATGCTCCCGGCTGTTTCCGTTGCGCCAGATTCCGCGGCGGGCCTGGCGGCTGGTTCGGCCGGGCTTCCCTCGTGGGCTGGGGGGGGCTCTTGGAATTGTTCCTGCGCGGCCCCTGAATCCGGAGCCGCCTGATCCGCAGTGAAGGTCTCCTCAGCAGGGTCTTCTCCGGGGGAACTGTTCTCCTGGCCGGTTGCGGCTTCTTCCCGTGAAGTCTTCAGGGCGTCTTCATTCAAATCTTTTTCAGGATCACTCATGGTTGAAATCCCTGTGAGGCTCTCTTGGGGTTGGCGGTTTTGGTTACTGGTTGCATATCATTTCGGTCAGCATGCGGGCTGTATAGTCTACCACCGGAATCACGCGTTGATAGTCCATCCGCAAGGGGCCCATGATTCCTATGGTGCCCAGGGCTCTGTCCTTGCCGCCATAGGTTGAGGCCACCACGGAGCACTCCTGCAGGGCCATGTTGGCCAGGCTGGGACTGATGCGTACTCTCAGGCCGGGGGTAGTCAGGGTCTGGTCGAGCAGTTCGATGATGGTCATCTTTTCTTCCAGTGCCATCAGCAGCTTCCTGATGGAATCCATCCCGCTGAACCCTTCGACCATGTGAAAGTGTCCATCCACATAAAGCTCGCGTTCCTCGGTAAGGTCAAGGGCTTTCTTGCCCACCCGCACGGCCTGGGCCAGCATTTCCTCGTAGGCGTCCTTGTCCTTCATCAGGCTTTCCACCATCCGGGAACGAACCTCGGAAAGCAGGGACCCGGAAAACTGCTCGTTGAGAACCCCCGATACCTGGTCCAGAAAATCCTGCGACAGTTCCTCGCTTACCTCAATGATCCGGTTGTGAATCATGTTGGAGATGGTGATCAGCACCACATACACCCGGCTTTCATCAATTCTGAGAAAATCCACCCGGCGCATGCGAGCCTCGCTTAACCTGGGCGAGGAGACCAGTCCGGTAAATGTGGTCTCGTTGGAAATGATTCTGGTGGCCTCTTCGAGCATGTGGTTCAATCCGCCTTTTTTCTTCATCAGGCGCTGTTCAATGCCTTCCCGGGTTTTCTCGGACAGTTCCATGTCCAGCTCACAGGTATCCAGAAAGAACCGGTAGGATTTTTCAGTGGGAATCCTTCCGGCGGAGGGGTAGGGCTGTTCCAGAAAGCCATATTCGGTCAGGTCTGCCATGATGTTGCGGATGGTGGCCGGCGACAGGTCTATGTCCAGCAGACGCGAAAGGGTGCGTGATCCCACGGGTTCGGCCGAATCAATGAAGTTCCTGATCAGGGTTCTGAGGACGGTTTTTATCCTGTCATCCATGTTCCAGGCTACCAGTCCTGCTCCTGGTATGATCCAATCCTGTGGTTGAACCGTCATGTGCCCTTGATCACAGTTATATTAAAGGTGTCGGGAGCGAGGACATCCCGCCGGGATCATGTGTTGTTGCGGAAGTTAAAGGCAACGGCTGATCCGTACGGATATCCTGGCGTTGAGTTTTCCATGGCTCGTTAGCACTCATCACAGCAGAGTGCTAATAGATAATTTAACGAATACAGGCCCTTTCAGTCAAGAAAAAAATGTCATCAGGCGGGGAAAATCCATGTTGGGGAAGAAAGCGGAGGAAATAGTTGACGGCAGGAATGCGATGGCAGGCCGGGCCTCCGGCTTTGCGGAAGGCGATGGCCGGGCTATAATGCCGCGTGAAGTATTTTTATCGATAAAATCGCGCTGGAGCCAAATGGGTCAGATTAAGCGGATGCTTCTGAATAGGATGCTGGTGCTGGGGCTGGTGTGGCTGGTGTTCCGGACCACGCGTGTCCAATGGATCAACCGGCATGTGCTGGATGAGCTGTCGGAGAGCGGCAAGCCGTATATTGCGGCGCTATGGCATAACAACCTGCTGTATTTTGTGCCCCTGCTGGCACCGCTGGGGCTCTACGGCATGGTCAGCCGCTCCAGGGATGGCGATGACATCGCCTGGGTGATGTCCCGCTTCGGGTTTCCGGTGGTGCGGGGATCGTCCTCCAGGGGCTCGGTGGGAGTGCTGAGGGAGTGCATGGCCCTGCTTTCAAAAGGGCGGGGGGTGATAATGACCCCGGACGGCCCCCGCGGCCCCCGCTACCAGCTCAAGCCCGGGCTGGCGGCTCTGGCCCGGAAGAAGGGCGTACCGATAGTCCCTTTGTGTTACTCGGCTCCCCGGCGCTGGCAGATAAACTCCTGGGACCGCATGCGGCTGCCCCGGCCCTTTTCCCGGCTGACGGTGGTGGTGGGTCATCCGATCTGGTGCTCCGAGGGTGATGGGACCCTGGAGTTCCAGCAGGAACATGTGCAGGAGGAAATGAAAAAACTGGTGCTGGTGGCGGAGAAATATACGGGCGCCTGGGAAAAATACCACGATCCGCTGCTGGAGAACCCGTCCTGATTACCGGTGTGAAAACAAGGGGCATAAGGGGCCGCTGGAACAGGAATGCCGGTGGGGTGGAATGACGGTCTTCAGCCGCGAGTCCTCCAAAAGGCTGTCAGCAGACTGTTTGTCGGGGTGCTGATATGGTGTTAGGCGGGGATTGAAATCGGGAGCCCCCAGGGGGACTCCCGATAATATGAGCAATATGGCGTGATAGCCAACCAAACTGCCTGACTGCCTGAAGTTTTTATCAGAAAGGCCGCTGGGGCATCTGGTAAAAAGCTCAGCCTGTCCGGCGCAAGTATCAGCAGGGAAAAGCCCCCCTTTTGTTCTCAAGGCCGTCAGGCTGCAACGACTCTGGTTCCGGAGACCCCTCCCTGCCAGTTCATTGCCCCATGCGAAAGTACTGTCTCCGCAATCCCGTCTTTCGAAGCAATGATGCGCGTTTCCTGCCGCGTCAACCGTATGGTTCCTCCCCTTGCTGGGCGCAGACGGCTGATTTTTCAATGCGGCGGATAAACACCCCATCTTTATATCCCAAGGCTGGTTACAAAAGAGTTACCATTGTTTACAGCAGGCTTACAAAATATAAAAAGCTAATAAAAACAGCTGAATGTCGGCGGATATTGCAAAAAAAATCTGCAACTCAGGGAGTGTATGCCTCGCCGGGCCGGATGATCCTGTATGAGATTCCCACGGCGTCAAACAGGTCCTTGGAGGGCTGGCTGGAATGATAATCGTATTCGGCTGTCACCTGCATGATTCCGGTCTGCATGATGAGCTTGGCGCAGGACTGACAGGGAAACAGTGTACAGAATAACGTGCCCCCCATGAGGGATATGCCCTCCCGGGCCGCCCAGGCGATGGCGTTCTGCTCGGCGTGAATGGTGCGGATGCAGGACTTCTTTTGGATGAAATAACCGCCGTCCTCCAGTTTCCTGTGCTTCACGGCGGGGTCATCCAGTGTTTCGGAAAACACCCAGGTTTCCTGGAACTCATGTCCGGCCTCATCGCAGTGGGGCATGCCCCGGGGGGAGCCGACGTACCCTCCGGCCAGGATGCGGCCATCCTTTAGTATCAGGGCAGCGCAGCGCCCCCTGTCACATGTGGCCCTGGCCTGGGTGGCCCTGAGGATATCCAGGGCCCATTCATCAATGGTTGGTCGGCTCATATCTCTCCAGACTATACAGGTTACCGAATTTCCAGGGCGGGGAGGGGAAAGGCCCCTGGCCCCGCAGTGGCAAGACAATCCAGAAAAACATTTAGCCGGGATTCTGTCCAGTGCCCTCTCCGTTCTTCCGGCGGGACAGGTATGGGAGTTTGCCTTTTTGGATACACAATGCCTTCCGAAAATCCAAAAGAAACCATCAAAAATAATATATGCCTTATGCTGCAATTTCTTGATGCTTTTCAGCCTTTGTTAGAGTATAAATCAAGGTTGAAGATTCGTTGTTTCTGTCCTCGGGTATATGCAGGGCAACTCAATTTGCACAAGGTTTTAAGTTGATTTCTATTGGTTTGGGAAACTAGGAAAAACAATTTATAGACTTCCCGGGAAGAATGTCAGCATGAACCGCCGAGGCAGGTGCGCCGGTGGGAGCAGGGCTTGCTCAGTATGATTTTTAAGTTAAAGCAGTTGTAATTGGCTTTAACTGGGGCCGGGGAAGGGGAAATTGTCACAAAATCCAATCTGGAATAATGTTCGAAGGACCATGCGGCAGTTTTGTCTGTTGCACTGGTTGGGGAATTGTCAACAAATACAAATAATATCAAAAGCATGTATCCAAATACCGCACAATCAAAACTCAGAAAAACACCCCGTGGGATGCTAAGCTGCCCGGCGCAACTGCTGGCGGTCATCCTGCTCATTGCAGGCTGCGCACAGCCTGAGGTGCAGGCCCCGAGGGAAAACCAGGACCCGGTGGCTCAGGGGGCGGAGTACACCACGCCTGAAGACGCCGCGCTGGTCATCAACCTGGAAGCCTCCGACCCCGACGGCGATTCACTGAGATTCACCGTGGTCACCAAGCCCTCCAACGGAACCGTTTCAGGCGAACCCCCGGCGCTGTCTTATACGCCCGCACAGAACTTCAACGGGGAAGACAGCTTCAGCTTCAAGGTCAGCGATGGCATCTCGGAAAGTAATCCGGCCACCATCAGCATCCGGGTGCTGTCTGTTAATGATCCGCCGGTTGTGACCGGGAGCAGGTCCGTTACCAACGAGGATACTCCGGCCACTATGACCCTGGACGTCACCAGTCTTGAAGGGGCGCAGATCACCTTCCGGGTGGTGGAAAAACCGGAAAACGGAAACGTCACCATCAAGGACTCCGAGGCCACCTATACCCCCAACAAGGATTTCTTCGGCAATGACGGGTTTTCATTCGTGGCCAACAACGGCATCGGGGACAGCAACAAGGCCCGGGTCAACATCACGGTAAAACCGGTGAACGACGCGCCTGTGGTTGAGAGCGTTTCCGCGACGACATCGGAAGACAAGCCGGTAACCATTAAAATCCCCATGTCCGATCCGGAGAAAAAGCCGGTAAGACTCAAACTGGTCGTTCCCCCGGTAAACGGCAAGGTGACCATCACCAACGACGAGGCGCTGTATGTGCCGGTCAAGGATTTTTACGGAACCGACAAGTTCGTTTACACAGCCAGTGACGGCGAATCCTCCAGCCTTCCCGCGCAGGCTGTGATCCAGATCAGTCCGGTGAACGATCCTCCGGTCAGTATTTCGGAAAAAAAGGCGACCAATGAGGACACCCCCCTGACGATCCATCTCAGGGCTACAGACCAGGAGAAGGGCAGCATTTCCTACCGGATAAAAACCGAGCCCGGCCATGGCAAACTGCTGATCAGCGGCAACAAGGCCGAATACACCCCGGGAAAAGACTATCACGGGCAGGATGCCTTTACCTTTATCGCCAATGACGGCACCAGTGACAGCAACGAGGCCACGATAAGCATCACTGTGCTGCCGGTGGCCGATATTCCCACGGCCAACAATGCCAGCGCCGAAACAGAGGAAGACAAGCCGGTAATAATCCCCCTCGTTTCAGAGGATATAGAAGGAAGCAATCTGGTGTTCAAGGTGGTCAGCATGCCCGCCAACGGCACCGCGTCCATTTCACAGGATGGCAAGGCTACCTATGTCCCCAAGCAGAATTTCCATGGCACTGACGGATTTACTTTTTCGGTGAACAACGGCCAGGCGGAAAGCACTCCGGCCAAGGTGCTGGTATCGGTCAAACCCGTGAATGACCCGCCGGTTTCCACCTCCGTGGAAATTACCACCCTGGAGGATACCCCCTCCGCGGGTGTCACGCCGGACGTTCAGGACTTCGATCCGGAGGACAAGCACACCTTCTCCATTGAAAAGCAGCCCTCCCAGGGCAGTGCCTCCGTTGAAGACAACCGGCTGATATACACCCCCGCGCAGAACTTCTTTGGCGAGGACGGGTTCACCTACAAGGCCACCGATTCCGGCGGGCTGAGTGTGCTGGGAAATGCCAGGGTCATAATCAACCCGGTGAACGATCCCCCCGAGGCCCATGGCGGCGAGGCCACCGTGAACGAGGATGGCACGGTGGAAATACAGCTCAAGGCCGTCGACCTTGAAAACACGCAGTTCACCTTCTCAATCCAGGAGCCGCCAAAACACGGCAGCCTTACCATTGCGGGCGCCAGGGCGGTGTACACACCCAACGCCAACTACCACGGCACGGACACCTTCACCTACATCGCCGGTGACGGAACGGCCCACAGCGAGCCGGCCCGGGTGGATATCAAGATTCACGAGTTGAACGACGCTCCCTCGGCCACCAGCGCCGTTATTGAGACCGAAGAGGACAAGCCCAGCGAACCGGTTACCCCCGTGGTACGGGATCTGGAGGACAAGGACACCCACACCTTTTCCATTGCCACCCAGCCGCGGCACGGCGAGGCGCTGATAGTCGCCAACAAGCTGGTCTACAAGCCCCAGCAGAACTTTTCCGGCTCCGACAGCTTCACCTACACCGCCACGGATAACGGCGGACTTTCCGTGGTGGGAATTGCCACGGTAAAGGTGCGGCCTGTAAACGATGTGCCGGTGGCCGTCGGCAAGAAGGTGCAGACCAACGAGGATAATCCCATCACCATACAGCTGGAGGGTCGGGACCCGGAAAAGGCTCCTCTGACACTCACGATAGCCAGCAAGCCTTCCCATGGGACGGTTACTTTTACCGGAACCATGGCCATATACACCCCGGCATCGGACTTCAGCGGTGACGACAGCTTCACGTTCACCGTTACCGATGGACAGCATGTTAGTCAGCCGGCGATGGTCAGCATCAACGTGCTGGCGGTCAACGATGCGCCCATTGCCACGGCTGTGACAACCAGGACCAACGAGGACACTCCGGTCAGCATCAAGCTGAACGCCACCGATGCGGAGAAGGAAGGGCTGATCTTCAAGGTGGTCAGGGAACCCACCCACGGCACGGTCAAAATCGACGGCAACACGGCGGAGTATATTCCCGCCCTGAACTTCAACGGGGTTGACAGCTTCACCTTCCTGGCCACCGATGGCGGAGGGGCGAACAGCAATCCAGTGGCGGCCAATATTAATGTCATCGCGGTTGATGATCCGCCCATCGCCACGGGAGGCCAGATCACCACCAGTGAGGACGCCCCGGTTTCGATCCCGCTTGTAGTTGATGACCCGGAAAAGTCAGAGGTTACGATCAGCATCAGCAACAAACCCAAGAACGGGACAGTCGAGTTGATGGGGAACCGCGCCGTCTATACTCCGCGGAAGGATTATTTCGGCGGTGACAGCTTCTCCTTCCAGGCCAATGACGGCAAACAGAAAAGCAATACCGGCACCATTGATATCACGGTGACATCGGTCAATGACCCGCCGGAACTGGAGCCGATCAAGCTCAAGACCAGGGAAGATGAACCCCTGGAACACAAGCTCGCCCCCAGGGACAGTGAAGGCGGAAACATTACCTACAGGGTGGCCACTCCGGCAGCCAATGGAAATGTCACCATCACCGATGGGGTGGCCAGATATGTGCCCAACCAGGATTTTTACGGCAAGGACAGCTTTGTTATCATAGCCTCGGATATCGGCGTGGAAGGATCGGTCGGCGGCCAGCCGGTGGAGAGCCTGCCCACCATGGTCAGCCTGGATATTCTGCCGGTAAACGACCCGCCGGTGGCCAACGATATGAAGGTGGTGACCAATGAGGACACCTCCAAGCTGATAAACCTGAGGGGGGTTGATACGGAAAGGGCCCGGCTGAAGTATGCCATCAAGAAAAAGCCCCAAAACGGGGCGCTGGAACAGAACGGAGCGGTTATAACCTATGTTCCCAAGCCCAATTACAACGGGCCGGACAGCTTCAGCTATGCGGCCTCCGACGGTTTATCAGAAAGCCAGGAGGCCAATGTTGAAATCAACGTAGCTTCGGTTCCCGATCCACCGGTTTCCACCAAGGTGGTTATCAACACCATGGAGGATAAAGCCGCGAGCCCGGTGGCCCCCGTGGTGGTGGAAGTCGATCCGGACCCGAACCTGATCCACACCATCGCCAGCAAGCCGGTCAACGGCAAGGCTGCGGTGGTGGGCAACAAGATTGTCTACACCCCCAATCCGAATTTTTTCGGAGCGGATAATTTCACCATCAAGACAACCAACAGCCACGGGCTTTCCGTGGTTGGCTCGGCTACCGTGCAGGTCAAGTCTGTTAACGATGTTCCCTTGATAACCGGGGCCCCCCCGATGCTTATCAAGGAGCATGAGCCTTTCAGCTTTGCGCCCAAGGCCGAGGATGTGGAAAACGACAAGCTGACGTTTTTCATCAGCGGCCGGCCGGCCTGGGCTTCCTTTGATCCTGACACCGGGGTGCTTTCCGGCACGCCGGGTTCCAAGGATGTCGGGGTGTATCACCGGATAGTCATCAGCGTTTCCGATGGCCAGAGCATCCGGCCGGTGGCCCTGCCGCCGTTCAACCTGACGGTGGAGAACGTGAACGATGCCCCCGTGGCCGACGCGGGAGGTCTCGTCAGGGTCAGCCGGAACGATCTGGTCTCACTGGACGGAACACGCAGCACCGATGCCGACCCTGAGGACAGGCTCACGTTTGCCTGGAAGCAAAAGAGTGGGGCGGTTCAGGTTGTGCTGGAAAACCCCACATCTCCCACCCCCAGCTTCACCGCGCCTGACCAGGATATGGAAATCAGCTTTGAACTGGTGGTGAGCGATGGCGTTCTGAGTTCGGCTCCGGTGGAGGTCAAGGTCTTTGTATCCGCCTGGAAGGCCATCGCCGCCGGTGATGACCACACCCTGGGCCTGCGGACCGATGGAACCATGTGGGCCTGGGGGTATAACCTCAACGGGCAGCTTGGAGATGGCCGCAAGAAGGTGTATCAGCCCCAGCCCGTGCAGATTGGCACCGATGCCGACTGGAAGGCGATCACTGCGGGCGGTGCGCACTCCCTGGCTCTGAAAAACGATGGAACCCTGTGGGTCTGGGGGAAAAACAACCTCGGACAACTGGGGCTGGGAGACTCCGGAGAACGGCATGTTCCCGTCAAAATTGGTGAGGCCAAAGACTGGGTGGCCATTGCCGCAGGAGGATCATATTCCGTGGGTCTGAAGAAAAACGGCACACTCTGGGCCTGGGGCAACAATGTTTCAGGACAGCTTGGCGATGGTACCACGCGCCGCAGATCCACCCCGGTGAAGGTGGGCCAATCCAACGACTGGAAGGCGGTTAGCGCCAGCATGTCGGTTACTGCAGCCATGAAAAGCAATGGGGAGATCTGGGCCTGGGGATATAACGGAAAGCTCAGTAAAAACCAGGCCCAAGCCAAGGAAGAATATTCCCCCAGACTGGTTGGATCATCGAAGGAATTGAAGACCTTCACGACCGGGCAGCACCATCTGGTCGGACTGGCCGGGGATGGCAATCTGTACTCATGGCTCCATTCGCCGGGCACCAAGCCAAAAAAGAAAAATGGCACGCCTGACAAGCCCGAAAAGGTGGGCCTGCAGGAAGGTCCCTCCTGGGTACAGGTATCCTCCAACAGGAGCAAGTATCTCGGGCTGAGGACCGATGGCTCCATCTGGACATGGAAAGCGCCTGTGAAAAGCGGCAAGAACGGTGATGTCCCCAACAAGCATTACCCGGTACAGGTGGGTCTGGATGCGGACTGGGCAGGAATATCCTGCGGAATCAATCACTTCCTGGCACTGAAGAAGGACGGATCCCTGTGGTCCTGGGGCGGCAACTACTATGGGCAACTGGGAGACGGCACCACCATAGACAAGGCCCATCAGGTGAAGGTGGCCATATATTCGCGGTAGGGCCCGGGCCGGAGGAGGTTCGGCCCTGGGCAGACCTGCCGGGCCGGGGGTTGGGGGCTTTTAGTCCGGAGCGCCATTTTCGCAAGGCGCCGGGCGGGCCTGAAAAGCGGTCCGCCGGTCAGGAAGCCTTGGCTTCGAAGGATTTGAGCTCGGTTTGAAAGGTTGCTGTTTTATACAGCACATAGAACCAGTAGATATTGCTCAGGAAGAACGCCGCGCCCGCCGTCCGCGCCAGGATTTCCTGGGGGAAGACCACCGACAGCACCAGCAGGGCGAAGGCCACCAGAAAGCTCAGGCGCTGCCTTTCCGCGTGATGCTGCATGATAATGTCTCCCATCAGCGGAATCTGCATCCGCCCGGCCAGCTTGCTGTAGCGGTGGAACCAGACCAGGAAGGGGGCAATTTTATACGTCATCCCCACTTCTATCGCCAAGGCGAATCCCACCAGGTAAAAAAGGCCGAAGGCGAAAACCAGCCGGGCATCATCCAGAAAGTACAGGGAGAACAGGAGTGCCATGCTGATCCAGCCGGAGGCGATGCCCACCTTCCAGTAGGAAAGGGATGTATCGGTGATCCTTCTTTTGCGCTGCCTGAACTGCATGATGAGAATTGCCGAAAGAACAGCCATTGCCCCAAGCCCCGCCAGCGGCGGAATGAGCCTGAGGCCCAGCCCCCCATCCAGCAACACCACCGGCGCGGACAATACCATTGCCAGCAGCAGGAAGAAGGATGACCAGGACATCGCCGGCCTGGCGGTGCGGGTCAGGTAGAACATGGGTATCACAGCATGGGATACCCCGAGGATCAGTCCTCCCACCCAGCCGCCCAGGCCCAGAAAGGCATGCAGCGCCACCATGCTGGCCCGGTTAAGGGGCAGCCAGCCCAGGGCGTGCTCACCGGCGTATGTGAGTCCCAGGGATATGGCCATCAAAAGGGAAGCCAGGGACAGGCGTACAGCGGCCCCGGTGAAGTTGATGTTCCGGACGCGGATGAAGGTTACGAGAAACTGCACGGCCACCGCCAGAAAGCCCAGGCAGAGCAGAGGCAGGGCCATGAGAAGCAGCAGGCGGACCGAAAAGGCCAGCCCCCCCGCCAGGCAGAGCACTCCGGCCAGCAGGGAGAAATGAACGTGGGTGGCAAGATCCACTTTATAAACATTCGCGCCCAGCAGCACCGGAGTGATCTGGTAGAGCGCTCCCAGCATGACCATGGTCAGGCAGCCCAGGGTCAGCAGATGCACCATGGCCAGGGTCGGCGTATGCAGCGGAGTGATGAGAAGTTCCGCTCCCCTGGACAAAAGAAGCAGTCCGGCCAGGGCTCCAAACAAGGGAGCACTCAGGAAGAATCTGAACGGAATTTCGATCGGAGGCGCCTGCTCAAGCCTCAATCCCTGTGTTCTCATGTCTGGCGAGATGTCCTGTCCGGTTATTTTATCCGGAGGAGTTTTTTGATCAGTTCCATGCATTCCCCCTGAAACATCTGGTCGGCCATGGTGTACAGCACATGCTCCTCCTTCATGTTGTGCTGCTCCATAAGTATGAGCATGGTTTCTCCAGCGGAAAGGTACCGTTCAAGGTTGCCTTCGTCCAGGAATCCTCCCATCTGTTCCAGCAGGCCCCGCAACTGGTCGTGTTCCTCCCGCATCACATATGTGGGGCCGCCGCCCCGATAGCCGGTTCTCTTATCGAACTCGATGAAGAAGCCTTTTTCCTCCATGTTGAAATGGCGCAGCATGCCGGTCAGGAAGCTCTGGAAGCGTTGCTTGGTTTCTGCCAGATTGCCTGTGCTGCCGGATTCCTCGGCCTGGGCAAACAGTGCGTCGCAGCGGGCGTGGTCATCGGCCATGAATTCATGCAGCGAGTCGGCCAGTGGTTCGCCGCGCTTTCTCAAAAGGGTTTTCCAGTGGGGCTTGCCTGAGTTCAGGGGGGCCCAGTCAAACTGCCCCCAGTAGGTTTCTATCATTGTCGAAAGCAGTTCATCAGGCGGGTTGCTGGTCTGCAACTGAAATTCTGTGCCTGGGGCTGCCGTTAGGAACGCCTGTTCAAGTGTCTGCAACTGATCCTGTGGCGATGCGGCGGTCAAATCCAATGTCTTCATGGTGTTGTTCGGTACCTTGGTTGAAATGTTTGTTTTCAGTAGCAAAAAGGCTCGACCGGCGTGTTTGGATCACCAGACGGAATATCAAGCCGCTGTTCGCTGCGACCGGTGCGACGGGCTGTTCTCAGTGTCCAGAGGCAGGAACACCATTTTGCAAAAAAGGCTTTCTCCGCCTTCCCGTGAGGGCGAAGGCCGTATTGCCTGGTAAGTCCTGATGTAACAGCCGTTTGCATCGGGGTTCCAATGTTTCATGGAGTTCCCGTTCTCCAGCCCCTTGAAATAGCGAAAAAACGCGTGCCATTCCCGGAGCGGCAGGGACAAACCGTTCCGGCGGTGGGCGTTTTTCCTGACGAACCCACTTCTGTCCGCCCCCCCAATGTATCCAGGTTGAATGGAACTATATTTTTGATAATAATACTGGCATGTTCCAAGGGGAGGTATATATGTGAATAGTCATATTTCGGAAAAAACTCCGCAGTCAGTCCGGATAAGAACCGGGGACGGCCTGGAACTTGCCGCGAGCCGTTTTCCGGCCGCCAACGAAGAAAGGGTGGCCCTGATAAACTCCGCCACTGGAGTACCCAGGCAGTTTTATCATCGTTTCTGCGCCTATCTGGCGGAAAACTCCATAACGGCATATTGCTACGACTACCGCGGCATTGGCGATTCCAGACCCGGCAGGCTGAGGGGATTTTCGGCCAGCATGACCGACTGGGCCACCAGGGATGCCAGCGCTGTGCTGGACTACTTAAAGACTGCCCATCCCGGGCGCCGCATCACCTGGATCGGCCATTCCTTCGGGGGGCAGATCCTGGGGCTGATACCACCGCCCGCCGGCGTGGACAGGGTACTGCTGGTGGGCAGTCAGTTGCCTTCATACCTGACATATTCCTATCCGATGCGGCTGGTCGTTTTGCTTTTCTGGGGTGTGCTGATTCCCTTGCTGACCCCGGTTTTTGGATATTTCCCCTCGCGGTTTTTCGGGATGGGAGAAAGTCTGCCGGCCGGAGTGGCCTTTGAGTGGGCCAGATGGGGGTTGTCCAGAAATTACATGCTGGATCATGTCGGCTCGGAAAATTTTCAGCCCGGCCCCAGCGCAAAGGCGGTATTTTTTGTGGTCAGGGATGATCTGCTGGCTCCCCTGTCCTCCATACACAGGCTAAGGGAGGCGCTGAGCGCCATGGACTCCTCCACGGTTGACATCAATCCGGCTGATATCGGCCAGGGAGCCATCGGTCACATGGGAATATTCAGGAAAAAATTCAAGGACAGTCTCTGGCCCAGGATGCTGGCGGCAGCCCGCCTGCAAGCGCCGCTGGTGGCTTCCGATATATTGTGATTAACGCCAACAAAAAGTCTGATAGTTAAACACAAAAGCCTGATAAATAATGCGCAAAACATTTTCTTTCAGTAATAGGTATTTCAACCCGGTGGAACGAGCTGTTTTTTCATAGATAGGGCGTTTTTCCTTTGGCTGTTTTATAAAGATCTGTTAGAATCCACCAGCACCAAAAACCTGAACCAAATTCCTAGCCTATGCAATTCAGTAAAGAGCGGTGCCCGGAACAATGGGCGATAGGAAGGTTCCAGAAACGGAAGAGCAGAAGTGAACGGTAAAGTTAAGTGGTTCAACGAAGCCAAGGGCTACGGGTTCATCACACCCGATGACGGAGGCAGGGATCTGTTCTGTCACCAAACTGAAATACAAATGGAGGGTTTCAGGACTCTTCAGGAAGGACAAGCGGTTGAGTTTGAAGTGGAGGAAGGGCCCAAAGGGCCGGCCGCCAAGTCCGTTAAGCCGAGATAAGCAGACCAGCCTAAAAGAAAATATTCAGCAAAACCCGTCCCGCTTATGATCAGCGGGGCGGGTTTTTTTTGCCAACGGCGGAAATTCTTCAGCGGGCAGGAGATGATCCGGCGCCAGAGCAGGATTTTGCAGCCTGGACATGCAGCCTGGACAAGCGACCAGACTTGGCGGAATACGGGTGTGCCTTTCCGTTAAAAAGGCAACCGACCCATCAGGCCGCCGAGTCCTTTAATTCTTCCCCGGCATCGTTCGTGGTTTCTGCCTGATCGTTCTGGGCGTTTTGAATTGCTGACTTCATAGAGTCTGAAACCAATTCCACCAGGCCTTCCAGGATTTCCAGTTCCTTTACCATTTCCGACATTCTTTTCCTCACAGCGTTAAGATATTCAGTTAAAACTATGCTGTTATCACTCATGGATTTCATCCCCTGGTCTGAATGCAATGGTTTTCAGAATTTCAGTTCATACTTTCACTTTCCCCGGAAATGATTCCGGGCTCAAACTCCCCGCAGCAGTGTTTTTTCCCATACATACCGGTCATGGTTCATACACCTGCTGCCACCCGCCAATAGGTATTCCAACTTGACAGAAACGTGTTTTGTCAATTGGTTAAACGACAATCCGGTGGCGAGGGTTCTTGCGGCCATTTTTTGTAACTATCTGATAAAAAAATATATATCCAAACTCCATATTTGCATGCCATAACCGTCGATTGTTTTTATTACAAAACCACCCGGGCCGGGTCGAGCAAATGCTTTATTCTTGCCTAGAGGGCATATTCCGGCTAAAATCATGGAGTAGCTTCAAGCAGGGGATATGCCGAAAAAAGGCCTGGGAAGATGGGCAGATCTTGGCCATTCAAATATCCGCCTGATAAACAAAGGTGGGAGGTCTCTCTCCAGAAATAGCATGGTTCATCACCCGCCCGGGCACAGGTTTCCAGCCGCCCGGCGCAAGCAGGATGAAACGAGAACACCACGCATGGCACAAGCTGGATTATCAGGAAAAATGGCGCTATGAAATCCATTAGAGCACTTCCCGAAATACTGGTGGCATCCGTAAAGACAATTTTCAGAACGGAAGGGCCGGAAGTCCAGTCCGATGAAAACCCCCAGTCAAGAGGACAGGGACTGCTCAAGCTCCATGAATACCAGCACAAGGTGATCGTGGAGGTTTTCAAGATAAGCATCGCCGGGTTTCTGGCGTTCTCATTCGTGCTGACGGGATTCTCCATATACCTGCTTGGCGACAAGGGCTCGCCTTTCTGGATGGGACTGCTGGTGCTGGTATTCGGGGTGCTGCTGCTTGGGGCGCTGTTCAGGACATTGCAGGAATTCCGCAAGTACAAAAAGGTTTATGCCGATGTTACGGCCAAGCTCCAGGTAAAACTCTCACGGGGTACCCAGCGTTTGCCTTTCCGGCAGGACGAGGCCACGGCAAGACCCCTGGAGAACAAGCTGCTGTCCTCCCTGAAGCCCAAGGAGTACAAGGGCTGGGATAAAAAGCAGTGTACGAATTGCCACAAGACCATCGAGATGCTTTCCCGGATCTGCCAGCACTGTGGAACAGAGCAGGTGAACCTTCTTTCCGTATAAGCATACAAGCAGGGCTCTTCACGCTAGTATAACATTTGATATCCAGAACAACATAAGAGCGGCCTTTGGACAGGGAATATGCCCTGGCCCGGCGGATGGTTCGGGCAGGACGTGGAGTTCTGCGCCGGGAGCCCGGTTGCCGGCCGGCCGTGATGCAATGGAAGTAGCCCCCGGCTCATCAAGCTGAACTGCCAGGAGCCGGTTAGAATACTCATTAGAATCAACATGTCGGATACGCTTGCACAATACGATTTTGAGCTGCCCCGTGAAAGCATCGCCCAGGCTCCGGTGGAGCCGCGGGACTCGGCCCGGATGATGGTACTGAGGCGCGGCGGGGAGGAGCTCAGGCATCAGGTTTTCCGGGAACTGCCCCGGCTTCTTCCGCCGGGCGCCCTGGTTGTGATCAATGATACCCGTGTGATGCCCGTGCGCCTGAGCGGGCAGTTGCCCGGCGGAACCCCGCTGGAGGCCCTGCTGGTTGAACAGGTCGCTCCGGGCCGTTGGGAGGCCATGGTGAAAAAGGCCCGCCGGCTAAAGCCGGGCATGCAGGTCCCCTTTGCCGGGGGGCGGCTTATGGCCCGGGCCGAGCAAAGGACCGAGCAGGGGCGCTGGATATTGTCCTTTGGTGAAACGGATGATTTCCTGCAGCGGCTGGAGGAGCATGGCCTGGCTCCCCTGCCTCCATATATTACCCGGAACGTCCACGACGAAGACTATGACCCGCGGCCGGACAAAGCGGCCTACCAGACCTGTTACGCCAGCCGGAGGGGAGCCATTGCCGCCCCTACGGCGGGGCTGCATTTCACCGAGCGTATCCTGGAGGAGATACATCAGGGGGGGATGGAGATTGTCCGGTTGACACTTCATGTGGGAGCAGGCACATTTTCACCGGTGAAAACCGATGACCCCGCATTGCACCAGATGCACAGGGAATGGTACGAGATACCCGGCTCGTCTGCAAAGAGCATCCTCGAGGCCAAAAGCCAGGGCCGCCCCGTGATAGCCGTGGGAACCACAACTGTCCGCGCCCTGGAAAGCTGGGCCGGGGAAGGAGGGCGGCAGGGAGTTTCCGGATGGAGTGATATATTCATCCGTCCGCCCTATGAGTTCAAGATGGTGGATGGCCTGCTGACGAACTTTCACCTGCCCCGCAGCACCCTGCTGATGCTGGTGTCTGCTTTCCATGGCAGACAGCCCACCATCAAGGCCTACGATTGCGCAGTGAGAATGTCATACCGGTTTTACAGCTTTGGAGACTGCATGCTGATCCTGCCACGGGAGCCAGCCGGTTAAGCCGGTTTTTATTGCCCCGGCAGACGGCAGGGAGGAAAAACAGCCGGCAGGGCGGGCGCCAGGTATTCTTTGCTGAAGGTTGGACGAAAAGCCTGCTATAACTAAATTTCTATATCCGGAGTAAAAAAAGTCCGGGCAAGGCGCACAAACGCGATTTCTAAAAAGGAATCAGGTAGAGCCATGGAGAGGGTAGTTGTTACAGGGATGGGGGTGGTTTCCTGCGTGGGCAATAACGTCCAGGCGTTCTGGGATTCCCTTGTCAACGGTCGGTCCGGAATAGCCAGGGTCTCCTCGTTTGATCCATCCCCGTTGAGCAGCCAGATTGCCGGCGAGGTGAAGGGCTTTGAGATAGACGCCAAGTACACCAAGCGCATGGCCCGCTTTTCACAGTTTGCCTTTTGCGCAGCCAATGAGGCCCTCAGGCACGCCGGATTGTTCGATGACGGCAGAAGTCTCAACGGAATCCCCCCGGAGCGCATTGGAGTCAGTGTGGGCACGGGCATCGGAGGGGAACCCTTCCTGGAAGAACAGCACCAGAAATTTCTGGATAAAGGCCCGGGACGATTCCATCCCCTGACGGTGCCCATTGTGATAACAAACATGGCGGCGGCCAATGTGGCCATCCATGCCCAGTTGATGGGGCCGAATATCTGCCTGTCAACCGCCTGCGCCACCGGCAATCACAGCATCGGGGCCGCCCTTGATCAGATCCACTCCGGACGGGCGGATGCCATGGTGGCCGGCGGCTGTGAGTCCACCGTGACTCCCTTTGCCATGGCCGGTTATGCCCAGCTGAAAGCGCTTTCCACCAGAAATGACGATCCACAGGGGGCCAGCCGGCCCTTCAGCCTGGGCCGCGATGGATTCGTTCTGTCCGAGGGAGCCGGTGTGCTGCTGCTGGAGAGCCTGACCAGCGCCAGAAAACGGGGCGCGGTGATTTACGCAGAACTGGCCGGGCAGGGGCTGTCTTCGGACGCCACCCATCTCACCGCCCCGCATCCCCAGGCCCTGGGGGCCATATATGCCATCCGGCAGGCTCTTCAGGACGCCCGCGTGAATTCTGATGAGGTGGATTATATCAATGCCCACGGGACATCCACCCAGCTTAACGACGCCCTGGAAACGAAAGCCATCAAGGATGTGTTCGGCCCCCATTCCGGAAAGCTCATGGTCAGCTCCATCAAGTCCATGGTGGGCCATGGCCTGGGGGCGGCCTCTGCTCTGGAGGCGGTGGCTTCGGTGCTTACTCTGCACGAGGGGGTCATCCCGCCCACGATAAATCTGCACGAACCCGACCCCGCGCTCGACCTGGACTTCGTCCCCAACCAGGCCCGCGAGCATGACGTACGCGTGCTCCTGTCCAACTCCTTCGCTTTTGGTGGACACAACGCCGTGCTGGTGTTCAAGAAGTTTGAATGAAACGGATTCGCGGGCCTGAAATCCCGGGGAAGGGGAGCCCGGACACGGAAAAAACCGGCCCCGGAGCTTAACCCGACACTGATTCGAAGGTTGCCGTGAAAACATTCCCCTGGAAGGATAAAAAAACAAAAAAACAGCTTGATTTTCCCCACAGGTGATTGGATAATCAACCAAGAGGCTGGGACGATTTATGCAGCTTGCAAAAGCAGGTAATTAAAGCGGCATATTAAACATCAAAACAGCCCCATTGGAAAACCCGTGAATAACAGTCGGCCTGAACGGGCCGGAACACGGGCAGCAGGGACACTGAAAAAGAATTCGGCGCAAACGGTAGCCTCAGAGGCTGCCGGCAAAGGTTAGGCCGGAAGGCGTTTTCCGACACTGTGGAGGTTCCCCCCTTTACTCCACTATGAAGAAAACACTTCTGGCCTTTCCTTTTTCGTGCGCAGCATCAACAATGCTTTCAGAATCCCTGGCAATGCGGAGGCCGCAGGTCTGATGGCGGCCTGGGGAGGTTTTACTTTATACGGGTGCTACTCAGGCACGGGGGGGGGCTTTCCAGCGGTGCCAATCCAGCTTTCCAGGCGTTCCCAGAGTTCCCGGCAGCCCAGGCCGCTTTTAGCGGATACAGCCAGGGGTGGTTCTTCCAGCCCCAGGGCCAGGGCGACCTGCTCCGCATGTCCGGCCAGCCGGCCCCGGCTCAGCTTGTCGGACTTGTTGGCCACGAAAATCACCGGCAGCCCGGCCTGTTCCAGCCAGTTCTTCATTCGCAGATCCAGTTCTCCCGGTGGGTGCCTGATATCAAGGATGACCACCACTCCCTTCAGCGTTGGCCGGGCGGAAAGATATCCCCCGACAAGCTTTTCCCATCCTTCGCGCACCTGGCGTGGTGCCTTGGCGAATCCATAGCCGGGAAGATCGACAAAATGGAAGCTGCCGTTTATCAGAAAAAAATTGATCAGCTGGGTCTTGCCGGGGGTGGAGGATGTCTTTACCAGGTTCTTGCGCCCCAGCAGGCTGTTGATAAGGCTTGACTTGCCCACATTGGATTTGCCCACGAAGGCCACCTCGGGAATGTCGCTGCCGGGAAACTGCGCGGGCTTGGCGGCACTGATTATAAACTCGGCCTGGGTTATCTTCATAGCGCGGTCCTTCGGTTTTTTTGGCGCAGGGACGGAAATCAGGCCCGGGTTAAACTTTGACCTTGGATTTATCCATCACCGGGTGATAATATGACCCTTCCCGTTTTCTTCCGGACATACAAGTTTTTTCAACATCCGGCGGGCGGAATCAACCCGAGTTGCCGGCCTTGAAAAAACGAGGGAAACGACTTTCCGGGTGATGCGGGCGGTCCGCGGGCATTACTGGAGCCGCCAGGTGAGAAAACCCGGCAGCACGGATACCAAGGCA
>JAOUPZ010000119.1 GCA_029879595.1 Deltaproteobacteria bacterium
CAGCTGGTGGCTGCCGCAGGCCGGGCAGGTGGTCACATCATGTTCGGAGACGATCACTTCCCGGCAGGACTGGCAGTACCAGACCGGTATGCGGTGTCCCCACCACAGCTGTCTGGAGATGCACCAGTCCTGGATATTGTTCATCCATTCGTAAAAGATTTTTTCCTGGAAGTCCGGCAGCAGTTCGATCTGTTTTGTCTGGACGGCCTTTACGGCCTGCTCGGCCAAAGCCTGGACGTCCACGAACCACTGGGTGGAAACCCGGGGTTCCACCGTCTGGCCGGACCGGGAGCAGAATCCCACGGCATGCTGGTGCTTTTCCACCTTTTCCAGCAGATTCCGGGCTTCCAGGTCGGCCACGACCTTCTTGCGGGCGGCGAATCTGTCCAGGCCCCGGTAGGGGGGAGGCACCTCGTCGTTCATGGAGGCGTCCTCGTTCATCACGGTGATGATCTTGAGCTTGTGGCGCTTGCCGATCTCGAAGTCGTTGGGGTCGTGGCCGGGGGTGATTTTGACGGCGCCACTGCCGAACTCCGGGTCCACATATTCATCGGCGATGATGGGGATGTCCCGTTCGGCCAGCGGGAGGCGCACCATCCTGCCCACCAGACCGCGGTAACGCTCGTCATCGGGGTTTACTGCCACGGCCGTATCGCCGAGCATGGTCTCCGGGCGGGTGGTGGCCACGACCACATGGCCCGAGCCATCGGCCAGGGGATAGCGGAAATGCCAAAGGCTGCCCTGAACGTCCTTGTACTCCACCTCAAGGTCGGAAATGGCGGACAGCAGCCCCGGACTCCAGTTGACCATCCGGAAGTCCCGGTAGATCAGCCCCTCTGCGTGCAGCTTGACGAATACCTTCCGGACGGCGCGGGAAAGCCCCTCGTCCAGAGTGAACCGTTCGCGGCTCCAGTCACAGGAAACCCCCAGGCAGGTCAGCTGGCCGATTATTTTTCCGTGGGATTCCTCCTTGAACTTCCAGACCTCCTCCAGGAATTTTTCGCGGCCCAGGTCTTCCTTGGTGAGTCCTTTTTCCCGCAGGCTGCGCTCCACCATCCACTGGGTGGCGATGCCCGCGTGATCAGTGCCGGGGATCCACAGCGTGTTGGAGCCCTCCATGCGCTGCCAGCGGATCAGAATGTCCTGGATGGTGTTGTCCCAGGCGTGACCCATGTGCAGCGATCCGGTCACGTTGGGCGGGGGAATAACTATGCAAAAAGGCTCTCGGCCCTTTTCCGAAGATGGTGCGAACAGGTTGGCTTTAACCCAGCGGTCATACCACCGGGGCTCAATGTCTCCGGGCTGGTAGCGGTCTAAACTCATTGGTGCAGCTTTTCTTCCTTGACCAGCCGTTCAACGAGCCGGGGCATTTCCTCCTGCACGGCCTTGCGGACGGAAATTGAGATTATTTCATCAAGCACTGAACCCAGCTTGGATCTGGTGTCTTCATCAAGAAGCGAGAGTGCCCCATCGGGTGTCTGGGCCAGTTCCTGTCCCGCTCCCTGGGCCACATCCTTCAACACCGGCAGGCTGCCTGGCTCGCCGACCGGGCCGGAGCCCTTCAGGGCATCCGGATAGGCTGAGGGCTCACCCTGCTCTCCACCGGAGGTGGAGAACAGAGCTATGGCCCTTGAGAAGGTGCCCGCGTCATCCGGGATGGTAAGTACCAGCCGGGAAACCCGCTCCTTGATTTCCTCAAGGCGCAGCACGTCTTCCAGTTTCTCACCCTCGGGATTGGATTCGATTTCCGCCCGGACGCTGGCAAAGGCCTCATCAAAGCTCAGGTCGTCATCGTCATCGTCCTCTTCTTCCACGGCCTGGATTTCGGCGGAAGTTTCCGTCAGGTCGGCAAAGTCGTCTTCCATCTGCTCATCCGGGCTGAGTTCCGGAAGCTCTTCCACGGGCTCGGGTTCGGCGAACATTTGCAGGGAATCGTCGGGCTCTTCCGCCAGGGGTTCCTCCGGTAGTTCCTCGCCGCCTTCCAGCACCGGTTCCAGGCTGATCGGATCAACCAGCACCTCGTCCTGCTGGTAGCGGGGTCTGTCGGTGGGTTCTCCCCCTGCTGTCTGAGGCCCTGTGAAGGGCTCATCCGTAGCCTCCTCCGGAAAGTCCTCACTGGGCTGGGACACGAATCCCGGGGGTGCGGTAGGCTTCCAGGGCTGCTGATCATCGTCCAGGAATTCCAGTTCTTCCGGGGTCTCCAGCACCTCCTCCTCAACATGCCGGGGGACCTCCGAGGCCTCGCCGGGTTCCCAGGCGGGTCCGCTGGGCGGCTCTTTGGCTACTTCTTCGGGGAATTCCTCGGAGATCTTGGCCACAAATCCGGGGGGCTCTGAAGGCTTCCAGGACTCACCCTCCTCATCTCCTGCTTCCGGTTCGAATCCGGGCAACTCCTCATCGGCACCAAAGGAGACGCTGATCTCCTCTTCCTCCCCTTGGGCCTGCTCATCAAAGGACAGGGAAACGCCCTCTGCTTGCTCGTGGGTTTCCAGGGATATTTCCTCGGTCCCGAACTCCTCCAGCGGCGCTAGCATCTCCTCTTCTTCCTGAGGAGCGGTCTCCAGGGGCTCAAAATCCAGTTCCTGGTCCGGCACCTGTTCCCAGGATGCTCCTTCGGCTTCACCGGCCTGATCCTGCTCGGATACCGTAGCCCACACCTCGCCATCCTCGTCCAGGGACTTGAAGTTCCGCTCCACCATCGATTCCTCCGGGGGAGCCCCCATCTCGGCCTCGCGGGCCACCGAGGATGCGATCATTTCCTCCTCGTCCTCATCAATGGCCAGTTCCTCGATCTCCTCGTCCACCACTTCTTCCACTGAGGCCAGATCTGCCGCTGATTCGTCCATTTCGGTCAGTTCAACCACCTCGTCCGGCTCTTCTGACAGTGGCTCCTCCTCAGGCATGGTATCCAGGGTCTCTTCCTCCAGATCCAGGCTTTCCGCCGCCTGGCGGTCCTCGTCCCCGAACTCCGCCGAAGGATATTCCTCTGTCTCCTGCTCGTCCTGGGCGGCCAGCAGGACCTCGTCCTCATCCAGCTCCTCATCACCCAGGAACTCGTCGCGGTAAAAGGCGTCGCTGTCCTGGTCTGCGGCCAGGGGTTCTTCCGCCATTTCCTCCAGGCCCTCGAATTCCGAGGCATCCTCGCCCCCGAAAAGCTCCTTTTCGGTCATTTCCGGTGGAATTTCAATGGCGGGCTCTGATGGGGTCGCTGTTATTTCCTCCGGCTCCGGTTCCTTTATTTCAATGGTCTCCGCATCCAGCGGTTCATCATCGAATCCGGTCGAGGTGAGATCGATTGTTTCAATCGGTTCGACCTCAGTGAGCATTTCATGCTCCTGCTCCTCGGTGGGCTCAAAGGATATCTCCTCGGAGGTACCGCCTTTGCGCAGGTCTTCCTTTTCCTCATCGGAAAGCTCAAAGACCGGCTTCATGTCCATCATGCGCCGCACGGACTGGGGAATGTTTTCCTCCACTTCCCGGGCGGTCGGCTCCGGCGCGGCGTCCTCTGGTTCGAACTCCACCGGCTCCTCGGAAAGGTCGCTGTCGATGTATTCCAGATCCTCCTCGCCATCGAGTTCAACCTCGATTTCCTCCAGGGAGGGCACGCTGCCTTCAGCCGGCTCATCAAGGTCCTTGTCGATGGCCTGGGGAGAGAAAACCACCTCCTCTGGGGGCTCCTCGTCCAGTATGTCTCCCGCATCCAGTTCTTCCAGGGGCGGCTCACCTTCTTCATCCAGTCCGGCCTGCAGGGTCTCCTCCTCCAGGATATCCTCCGCTCCCAGTTCCTCCAGGTCTTCGACCTGGGCCTGGGCCGCTTCGGCGGGCTCCTCATCCAGGGGCTCAAATGCCTGTTCCGGCTGCAGTTCCTGGGAAAGGGTCTCCTCATCCAGCATCTGTTCTGGCGGGGTGTGCCCGGCGGCTGCCGGGGATTCGGTGTCGTGCAGCAGGCTGGTCACCTCGTCATCCAGCACGTCCAGGTCCGCCAGGGGATTGGGTTTTTCCTTGGGGGCCCCCTGGGATTGTCTGAACTCGTAGGCCGAGCCGATAAGATCGGAAAGGTTGAGGTGCTTGCTCACCTGCTGCTGCAGGTCGCTGGCCTCAAAGGGCTTGCGAATCATACCGTCGATTCCCAGTTCCCTGATGGTCTCATCGGAAAGGGCCACCTTGGAGCCGGCCATTACCACCAGGGGTATTTTCTCCAGTTCCGGATCGGTTTTGATGTTCCTGCAGATAGAATGGTCGGGGTCCTGCTCGATGTTGCCCAGAAGAATAAGGTCGGGCATCAGGGAGTTGGCGCGCTCGACAAACTTGCCTGGATTGAATTCGTGATGAATCGTAAGACCTTCCAGCTCCAGGGCGGAAGTTATCAGGCCGTGGATAACCGAGTTGTCATCAAGCACGAGTATGGACTTGTTCATGGTAGTCGCCTCACAAACCTTCGGAACATATTCCCAACAATTCCTGTTGCTGCAGAGGAAAGTTCAATTCTGGCCACAGCCGGTCCGCAGACTGCAATAAATAACTTATCCGATCCAATATCACAGCCTCTGGTTTTCAGATCGCGCACGTGAAACTATAATTGCAGAAACTGTGTGTCTGGGGAAACCCCCCTTGCAAGTAAATCTTCACGGTATGTTCAGATGCGCATTCTTTCCTGGTATATTGCCCGCACTTTTTTAAAGTACTGGATTCTGTGTGTTTTTGCACTACTGGCGTTTATCGTTGTCGCCAATCTCCTGGGCAATCTGGATAATATCTTTACCGGCTGGAACCAGTTTGTGAAATATCTGACGGAACTGGTTCGCTCCATGCCGGGCGTACTGGACATTTTATTCCCTATGACGGTGCTTCTGGCAACCGTTTTAACTTTTACCCAGCTGGGCCGCACGTCAGAACTGATCGCCATGCGGAGTGCGGGCATGGGAACACTGGGTCAGATAGCTCCGGTTCTGGCCATAGCGGCGTGCATATCATTTCTGGATTACGCCAATCAGAACTATCTCCATCCAATATTGTCCGGTCAACAAAAAGATAACCCGGAACAGTCTCAGCATCAATGGCTGACCAAGGACAATCAGCTAATTTATTTGGGCCAGGTTTCTCCTGAGGCCGGAGAAGTCTCTCAGGCGCGCATAATGCACTGGGAAAAAAGGCCTTTCCGGATCAGGCGTCTTGAAAACATCGAACGCATTTCCCGGAATTCCGACGGCCCCTGGCTTTTGTCCGGGCTCAGCAGCAGGGAGTTTGTGGAAAACTCCTGGGTACTGAAACGCTCAAATGAGGAAAACCGTACCGCGGAAAGTTTCCCCAATCTTTTCCTGCCGCTGGAACGCGACTCTCACCACATGCCCTTTTTTGAACTTTCCAACAGGATACGTCAACTTGAAAGCCAGGACCGGAGAACAAATATGTATATGGTTTCCTGGTACCAGAAGATGGCAGCCCTGTGTGCGCCCCTGGTGCTGGTGTTTTTCGGGGCTCCTCTCTCCCAGGCCCATCATCGCAAGGGGCGGGCCTCCGGCGAACTGATGGTGAGCATACTGGGCGGGCTGTTGTTCCTGATAGCCACCGAGATAATGCTGACCCTGGGGCGGGGAGGGTTTCTGGCGCCGTTTGTAGCCACATGGAGCGTCAATCTGGCCTTTCTGGCCATGAGCGGTGTGCTCTTCATGAGGGTTCGCTGACCGGGGCGGACTGCCGGGCCTTTGCCGCCCGGCCCGCTGATATTGATTGTATCCAACAAGACATTGTCATAAAATTCAGGTTGACAGCCGGGTGATGAAATTCCGGTGCCGGGCCTGACCCGGTGGCCTTTCCAGGGGCGGCCCGCCTTGAATTGTCCGGCTGTGGAAATACCGGGCTGTTTTGGGGCGAGGGATATAAAACAGCATTTCCGGGGTATTATCCAATAAACATATGGTAAACTTATTTTATTGTTTGAATCCTGGCGGGGCTGCGGACGCCCTGCGGGAATACGGGTGCGGAGGAAATGTGCAGCAGGGAAAAAGAGAGGGTCTGGAATAAATTGGTCAGGTTCTTGCTTGGTGGAAGGTACCATATTGGGTTTTGGTTGGGGGTGCGCTGATTAACCCTGCGCATGGCAGGAAGGCGGCACCGCAATCGACAGAGAACCAAACCCAGGGGTATTTTTGGAGTATTTTCAGGAGTCGATGACAGCCAAGTGTTGAACAGGGCTTTCGCGGAAGTTTAAGACCAAGGCCCGGCGCCAACCCGGAAACTGCGGGACGGGCCATTATCTCATGGTATCAATGTGGGCAGGATCCTAGGGGAAAAGGAAATTATAGCCATCGGAGGCGGCAAGGGCGGTGTTGGTAAAAGCTTCCTGGCCAGCAACCTGGGCATTTTGCTGGCCAAGAGCAAAAAGTCCACCGTGCTGATTGACGCCGACCTGGGGGGGGCCAACCTGCACACCTGCCTGGGGGTGAACCCGCCTGATATTACCCTGTCGGACTTTGTCAACAACTCACACATCCGCATTGAGGATGTGGTGCTGCGTACCTCGCTGGAAAACCTGAGCCTTATCAGCGGTGCCCACGACATACTGGGGATCGCCAACCCCAAATACAGCCAGAAACTGAGGCTCTTCAAGGCCATTGAATCGCTGGATGTGGAATACGTCATTCTGGATCTGGGGGCGGGAACCAACAACAACACCCTGGATTTTTTCCTGCTGGCCGACAAGGGCGTACTGGTGGTGCTGCCGGAACCCACTTCCATTGAAAACGCCTACCGGTTCATCAAGAGCTCCCTGTATCGGAAACTCAAGCTTTTGACCAACGAGCCCCATGTGCGCATGGTGATCGAAAAGGCCATGGACCGGAAAAACAACCTGGGGATTCGCTCGCCGGTGGAACTGGTGGAGCACATCTCCCGGCTGGACAGCCGGGTGGGAAACCAGCTTGAGGAGGCCATGAGCAGTTTCCGGCCCCGGATAGTTCTCAATCAGGTCCGCTCGTTAAGCGATATCCGCATGGGGTATTCAATGCAGAATGCCTGTGAGAAATTCTTCGGTCTGCGGGTGGATTTCCTGGGTTATCTGGAAAGCGATGATCAGGTTTGGCAGTCCATCCGGAAAAGGCAGCCCATCACCCTGAACGGCGAGCATGGTAAAAGTGCAAGGAATTTGAGGACCATCAACTACAACCTCATGAATAACTTGCAAATGAAGCCGGAATAGGGGATTTTATTTGAAAATCCAAACTTAATTCCGTCAGGATCGGATCAGGGGGGAAATGCTGGCATTTCCAGATGTCCGGGATACGTCATGAAGGCACTGAAGTCCCAGAATTACTACGAAATCCTGGGTGTTTCCCGGAGCGCATCGCAAGAGGAGATTCGCAAGGCCTACGAAATTGCGAAACTTACCTTTCAGGAAAACTCCCTGGCCACCTACTCACTGTTTTCCGATGAGGAGAACCATGAGATTCTGGCCCTGATTTCGCGGGCCTACGAAACCCTCTACAACCGCACACTCCGCAGCGAGTACAATGCGTTCCTGGATGGTCCGGGCCGCGACCCCCAGGCTCTGGGCAAGTTCCGCCCGCCTGAAGGGGCCGCTCCCAAAGCCAGACCCCAGCCCGTGCGCAAGGAGGCGGAGCCCGTCCGGGCATCCGCCGATGAAAAACCGCTCAGACCCGCGCCGGCCCCTCCCCGGACGGGGGGCAGTGAAAAGGCCGTGGAGGAGTATTGCCGAAAAGTGGAGCAGTATGACGGCAAATCACTGCGCAAGGTCAGGCAAATGCGTGGCCTGAGCCTGGAAGACGTTGCCGATCGCACAAAGATCAGAAAGACCTATATCCAGTACATCGAGGAGGAGAACTTCGAATTCCTGCCCGCCTCGGTGTATATCAAGGGGTTTGTGACCATGATATCCGGAGTGCTGCAACTGCCCAAACAGCAGGTGGCCGAGGATTATATGCGCGTCTTTCGGTCCAAAACCTCCTGATCCCGCCTGATGGCCTGCACCGTACTGAATGTCTTGCACTGAATGCATCGCACTGAATGTCTCGTACTGAATGCCTCGCACTGAATGTCTCGTACTGAATTTTTCATAATGCCAGGCCCGGGCCGCCCGGGAGGCAACGGCGTTCGACCCGCCCCCAGACGTCCCCTGGTTTTGCCGGCCGGCGCGGTTTGTGTTGAAAATTCCCCGGCTAGCCCATAAGGTTGCCTGGAATCAACGGGGCTCTGCCCCCCGGCCCGTAAAGACACCTTCACCAGCACTGCGGAAAGATATGCAAATGCCTCCTGCCTCGACCGGACTGCCCCTGGAAGGCTGTAAAGTGCTGGACCTGTCACGCGTGCTGGCCGGGCCGTACTGCACCTCGCTGCTTTCCCTGCTGGGTGCCGAGGTGATCAAGGTGGAGGAACTTTCCGGCGATGAGGCCCGGCAGTGGCCCCCGGAGGCCTCCGGGGTCAGCACGGCCTTCATGGGCCTGAACATAAATAAAAGCTCCATCGCGGTGGACCTGAAGCACCCCCGGGGAAAGGAGGTG
>JAOUPZ010000474.1 GCA_029879595.1 Deltaproteobacteria bacterium
CAGCAGGGGAAGGCCTTCGGAAATTCCCGTGATCTTGAAAACGCTGATCTCCCCTATGTCCAGGCTTCCCGAATGGGGCAGGTCCAGGGCGAAATTAAGAGTCGGGGTGGTGGGCCCGGCGGACTTCTTTTTATCGGCGCTTCCCCCGCAGGCTCCCAACAGCATGGTGGTTGCGATAATTGCAACAGCAAGTGCCAGCGTGTTAAACAGTGTCTTCATGTGCGTTCCCATTTTCTCCTCAATACCAGTTCCTCAAAACCGGCTTATCAATACCGGCGGCAGAGCTGAATATTATTTTTACAATTGCCCCCTGATATCTATCCGCCCCTTGGGGGCTGCTCCAAAAAACAATGTTAAACTTTATCATGTTTTTATTGGGATTTACATGATTTTTTTTTGCAATCCCCAGCAGACAGGGGATTGGAATGACATTCCAGTTGAAAGTTGCCGTCATTTATACGAAGGTTTTTCAAGCAGTCAAAATTTTTACCCGAAATGTTTTAATATTTTTTTTTGATTGATGGCCTATGGCGACAAGGGCGACTTTTTCCCTTGAAAACACTGCCAGAGATTTATGTGTCCCTTCACCCTGACAGTACTTTTGCGTCCAGTACTTTTGCGTCCAGGGTATGCGTACCGTAGAACACTTGTTGCTGCAGGAAGCCAGGCGGCAAAACCGGCTGCATGGCGGATCACATAAAGCATGGTGAAATTTCTGCTGGAACCTGTAGCCCCGTGTGAACCCATAGGTTCACTTGCCCGGCCGGATATTTTTCTAGCACTTTTTGCTAAACGGGAACCCATAAATTCACAAATTGTTTTTAATGGAGGTTTCATATGTTTGGATCCGTTGAAGTACCTTTTGACTCGGTCATGCTTTTCAATGTCGTCAGAATAAAGCCCGGTGTCGACTTCGGGGATGTGGAACTGGCCCTGGGAGAGATGTGCAATACGGTTAAAAACACCTACGGTGATGAAAAAGGGGGCTTTATCGCCGGGCAGGTGTTCAAGTACGCCGGGTTTGTCAGCGAAGAAGGCTCCGTGGGCAGCACGGAGAGCGAGGGCGACCATATCGTGATCGTCACCTACTGGAAGAGCTTCGACCAGCACGAGACCAGTCATGCGGATAAAATCTTCAAGGAGAAGTTCTCAAAACTGGCCGAAATGTGCACCGAGACCAAGGAACTCGGATATGAACTGCTCTGGCAGGGCGTGCCCGAATAATCAGCCCCTGTCCGCCTTGCGGTACTGGATGGCCTCGGCCACATGGGCCGGCTGGATATCCTCGCACGCAGCCAGGTCGGCGATGGTGCGGGCCACCTTGAGAATGCGCGTGTAGGCCCGGGCGGACAGATGGAACCTGTCCATGGCGGCCTTGAGCAGCTTCCGGGCCTCCGGGCCCGGTTCGCAGTGCCGCTCTATCTGCGCGGTGGTCATGGCGCTGTTGAAGCGTGTGCGGGTGCCCTCAAAACGCCGGGACTGCATCTGCCGGGCCTTCATTATCCGCTGGGAAACCTGTGCCGAGGACTCGCCCCGGCGCTCCTCGCTGAGCTGATCAAAGGGCACCGCCGGAACCTCCACCTGCAGATCGATGCGGTCCAGCAGGGGGCCGGAGATCCGGTTGCGGTATTTGTTCACCTCGTGGGCCGTGCAGGAGCAACGCCGCCCTGCATCCCCCAGATAGCCGCACGGGCAGGGATTGAGGGCGCAGACCAGCAGGAAATCACAGGGAAAGTCCAGCGTCATGCTGGCCCGGGAGATGGTGAGCCGGCGGTCCTCCAGGGGCTGGCGCAACAGTTCCAGCACTGAGCGGGGAAACTCCAGCAATTCATCCAGAAACAGCACTCCGTGGTGGGCCAGTGAGATTTCCCCCGGCTGGGGGATGGAACCGCCTCCCACCAGCCCGGCGGTGGAAATGGTGTGATGAGGCGCCCGGAAGGGTCTCTGCCTTACCAGGGAATCCGCTGAATCAAGCAGGCCGGAAATACTGTGGATCTTGGTGGTCTCCAGGGCCTCCTCAAATGACATTGGTGGCAACAGGGTGCTGATCCTGCGGGCCAGCATGGTCTTGCCGGAGCCCGGCGGCCCACTCATCAGCAGATGAAGC
>JAOUPZ010000475.1 GCA_029879595.1 Deltaproteobacteria bacterium
CGCGACGGGGTGAGCATGGTGTTGTTTCTGTTGACCAGATAGACCTCACCGGTCCTTCCCAGACCCTCGCGTTCGGTTAGAATATTCGCCACCCTGTTCATGGAAAGCTGGAGCACCATGCTGCCCAGTAGGGTTTCGCCATCCCGGATGGCGGTAATATAAAAGGCGGACTGCTCCCCCGACGGCTCGTAATACTCAAAGTCGACGAAGGCCAACCGTTCCTGATCAGGGGCGGCATTGGCGCTTTTGATGCCATCCGGCAGACCCGAACGGGCGAACATCGGATCATTAATATTTTTCAGATAGTCCTTTTCCTGCTTGATGCTGTGGAAAATATTCCCCTGGGAATCCACAAGAAGCACATCATAAAAATTCGCCAGGTTTTCGATGTAAATATTGTCCCATTCCAGTTCAAGCTCCCCATGTTTCAGGCTTCCCAGCGCGTTTTGCCGGAACTGGCCCAGCATGTCGGCAAAAGCCCGCTGCAACTGGGGCTTGTCCGCAGCCTGAAGACCCTGCTGGCGCTGTGTTTTCAGGTATTCCAGCGCGGCGGCTTTCTTCCGGGCCCGCACCTGGGCCAGATCAAGGAAGACGCTCTCGCGGTACTCGCCAAAGGACAGGGTCCCCAGATGGTCCCGGTAGGCCGCAACCCCGGCGGCTATCAGCGGCACCAGAGCCATCACTCCCAGGACCATCCACAATTGTCGGGGCCTGATGCTTTTCTGCGTTTTCGTTGAGGATTTATTCTGGCGTTGCTGCTTCATGCAATGGCATCCCTTGTATGTTGTTTTGTTTCCGGCGGGGTCATGAGTAGGGGTCGAACTCCAGGGGGGGCAGGGGGGCGTTTTCCCCATCCAGCAGTTCCCAGCGGTTTTCTCCTGGAATCCAGCGCTGGCCCGAGGAGGAAAATTCGAATTCCCCGGCCAGATGGCGGGTGTCATTCACCACCGCCTGGCGCAGGGCCCCCTGTCCGGATATGGTAAGCCGGTTGATGCAGGCGTTGTCCTGGGGGCAGCCCTGTCCCGGGCCTTTCCACATTTCCGCCATCGGTATGCCGGTCAGTCCCGCAATCAGGCCCCGGTTGACCCCACCATGGGCCACAACCATGATATTTCTCCCCGGCCCGGATAGTATCACCTCGCTCAAATACCGCGAAACCCGTTCCTGGACATCCAGCCAACTCTCGCCGCCGGAGGGGCAAAAAGCGATGGGGTCCTGCCCGGACATGGCGTCCTTCCATTCCTGGTGGGTCCTCCCGTGCAGTACTCCCTGGTTTATTTCCTTGAGCTCATCCGTGAAGACGATGGGCAGGGTGTGTTTTCCTTCCCGCGGGGCCAGCACTCCGCTCATGGTCAGCACGGCTCTTTCCAGAGGGCTGCAATAGACTATGTCGAAAGACTCCCCCGCCAGGGCCGATCCCAGCAGGGCGGCCTGCCGCAATCCTTCCGGAGTCAGCCGACCCTGGGTGGGGTCCTGTCCCTGTACGATCTTATGCCTGTTCTGATAGGTTTCCCCGTGCCTGACCAGGGTGATCAGAATCTCTTTTTCTGCCGGGACGGAAACTGTCGGCTGGTTTTTTTCCTGCTCGGGTTCTTGTTTTGTCACAGAGCGGCCGCTTCTTGTTTTATTAAAACTGCTGATGAATCCGGGTGCGGGGCATTCCGGGTTTTATTTTGCCAGATCAACATGGTGCAAGTCTGCCCCACGGGTGTGTTTGATAGCTGTATTATATAGTTTATAACGCCTTCTGGGTAAATTCAGGGCTGGTTTCAGCCGAAATATTCCCTGATTCCAAACCGGTAAATATGTTAAAGTCTCATAAAATACACTATCAAAGATGGTAAAAAAATTAATAGAAACAGCTAAATGCGCTTGTTGATGATCGTCTGCAAACACCCGATAATCTCAAAAAAGAAACACAATATGTAAAAGTCTCCAAATTAAGACAGTTTGAAAGGTATCTTTGAGAACGCTGTTTTTCCATGCATGAAAAATATGGTTGTCATTACAGGAGCTTGCTGAAAATATCATTAATGCACAAAAAAAGGTCCTTGATTTGCAGTGTTATGGGCAGTGATTGACCACAGCAATCGCTATGGC
>JAOUPZ010000120.1 GCA_029879595.1 Deltaproteobacteria bacterium
TTTAAATATCCGCTGATGGTTCCCGAACAGGTGCCCGGCCCAGAGATATAATTCAAGGGGCCGCTGGAGTATGTTCCCGAGGCTATTCCCCCTACGCCGCCATATTCGGTCATGTTCAGGGTTGGTGTCGTGCCATTACAGACGGTTTCCCCATCGGGCGAGGTCTCAATTGCCAGGGGAATGCTGCTTCCCACCGGAGTGGGGTCGGGGGTCAAGATCCAGACGACGGAAGCCGGATCGCCATAGTTTGCGTATGCGTTGTATTGAACACCACTCATCATCACGATCGCCTGGACAACGGGGGCACATGAGGCAGCCGTTCCCAGGCTGCCCTCGGTGTAGGTTGTGGTTTGCGCCCCGTCGTTAACAGTCAATTCGTTGGGAGTGGCCCCGTCAGTGGGGCAGTAGGATTCCGCGGCCTTTTTATCGTCTTCGCCTCCGCATCCTGCCAATACAAGCGCCATGAACACAACCACCAGCAGCAGCGTATTTCTTAAACCGGTTTTTTGTTCATATTCCATTATGTCCTCCGGTTGGGATGGTATGATGCTGTTATCTAAAGCTGTTATTCCCCCTGGTCTGTTGCGGTTAATCAAACAACACCTATCCCTTTTACGATTTCAATATGGTTTGTTTTTTTCAGAATTTGCCAGGGTCGCCGGACTTCCGACTAGGTGAAATTTAGCAGAAATACCTGTTATCGGCAAATAAATATCTCTGTGGGAAATTCACATGCAATATACACAATAGTACGCCCTTTTATTTCGCGTATTTCGGGAATTCCTTGGAGGGGGTTTGGGAAAGATAGGCAATGACCGGCGCGGTTTCCGGGCCGCTTTACAAGTTCTCGATGATCCAGACATGGACCTCGCCCGGACCGTGAACCCCCACGCACAGGTTGTGTTCGATATCGGCGGTTTTGGAAGGGCCGCTGATGAAATTCAGGCAACTGGTCAGATCGTCCCGGTGGGCCGACACCTCTGTGAGGACCTCTCCGACCCGGGAGACGATCTTTGATCTGGGCACCAAAAACCCCGCCACGGGGGGCAGCAGCGATACGCACCGGGGGTTGTGCGGGCCGGTTTCCAGGACGATGCTGCCCGTTTCCGCCACGGCATGATCGGCCCGGCACAGGCCGAACTGGGCCGCCGCGAACTCATCGTGGTCCACCCGGTCGATGCTTCCGCCGGCATTGGGCGCGGTCACCACCCGGGTATACCCCCTGGATGCCACCAGTTTACCGATAGCCTCCCGGGCCGCCTGCTCATGGGGGACAAGGGAAACGCTGACCCCCAGGGCCTCGGATTCTCTGATGAAAACCTCCAGCCGCTCCTGCTCGCCGAAAAAAAGCTCCCGGGGTGCTTCCCACCGGGGGGGCGGGGGCGGTTCCTGCCCGGCGTATCCTGTTCTTGCGGCCAGCGCCTTGAAAAACTGATCCTTGTCCATGACCTTATTCTCCCTGTTCCGGGCCGGATTTGCGGGCGGCCCACCAGCTTCTGAATGATTCCCGGGGAGGCTGGGGGAAGTTGCGGCTTTGGGTCCATCCGCTCAGGGGGCCCGGGCCTCGCTCGATGCGCCCGTTTTTCGCCCAGGGGGCCAGCGCCCTGTACGCCCCTTTCAGCGCCCAGCCGAAGAGCCGGGGGCTTTTGGCCAGCAGACCGAAGCCCAAAAAGGCCAGCCGCTCCCGGCGGGTGCTCATCCCCCGGCAGACCATGTCCCGGCGCAGCTCCACCAGCAGGTCGGTCAGGGGCACCCTGGCCGGGCAGACCTCCTGGCAGGCCCCGCACAACGACGAGGCGAATGGCAGCGCCCGGTGTTTTTCCATTCCTGCCAGTAAAGGCGAGAGCACCGCCCCGATGGGGCCGGGATAGACGGAGCCGTAACTGTGCCCGCCGATCTGCCGGTAGACGGGGCAGGCATTGAGGCAGGCCCCGCAGCGGATGCACTGAAGAACGCTTTGGTAGGCCGTGCCCAGGATGCCCGAGCGCCCGTTGTCCACAATGACCACATGCAGCTCTTCGGGGCCGTCCTTGTCGCCCTCCCGGCGCGGGCCGGACAGGACGGTGAGGTAGGTGGTGGCCTTCTGGCCCGTGGCGCTGCGGGGAAGCACGGTAAGAATGGGATCAAGGCTCTCCAGGTCGGGCACCAGCCGCTCCATACCCATCACGGCCACATGTACACGGGGCAGGGTGGTGGATAGCCGGGCGTTGCCCTCGTTGGATACCAGCACCAGCGAGCCGGTGGAGGCCACCCCGAAGTTGCAGCCGGAGATTCCCATGTCCGCCCGCAGGAACTTCTCGCGGAGCACCTCCCGGGCAAAGGCGGTGAGTTCCTCGGGCTGGCTGGAAAGTTTTCTCCCGGCCAGGGCGGAGAATATTTCGGCAACCTGTTCCTTGGTCTTGTGAATGGCCGGGGCGATTATATGGGACGGCGGTTCCTTGGCCAGCTGGATTATGTATTCTCCCAGGTCCGTTTCCACCACCTCCATGCCCTGCTGTTCCAGCGCCTGGTTGAGGTGTATCTCCTCGGTGACCATGGACTTGGACTTCACGATGGAGCGGACGCCCTTTTCGCATGCCAGGCCCACGATGTATTCGCGGGCCTCCCGGGCATCGGCGGCCAGATAGACCCTTGCGCCCCGGGCCTCCACATTTTCGATGAACTGCCTCAGATAGTGGTCCAGGTGGGCGATGGTGTGCTTTCTCACCGCTGCGGTGTGGTCCCTCCAGCCCTGCCAGTCCGGCAGGCTCTCAATGACCGCCGCGCGCTTGGGGCCAAAGGTGTCCTGGGCGCGGCGCAGGGCCTTGCTGAGAAACCCGTCGCTGACGGCCTTGGCGACCCTTGCTTCAAACCGGTTGTGGCCATGTTCCGCCATCTATTCCCATCCCTCCCCGAGAAGCTCGGCGATATGCAGGGGCCTGACGGTGCTTTGCAGCCGTTCCAGCCTTCCTCCGATGTTCATCAGGCAGCTCATGTCCAGGCTCACCAGTATATCCGCCCCGGAGCTGATGATATGGCCGGCCTTTTCATCCGCCATTTCCGTGGAAATGAGCGGCATCTTCACCGCGAATGTACCCCCGAACCCGCAACAGTTCTGGGCGCCGGGCAGTTCAAGCAGCTGCAGGCCCCTCACCAGGGACAGAATCTTCTGCGGGGGGGCCGTCACGCCGAGGTTTCTCAGGGTGTGGCAGGAGTTGTGGAAGACCGCCCGGGCCTTAAAGGTCACCGGCAGTGATTCCACCCCCAGCACCCCGGTCAGGTATTCGCTGAATTCGTATGTTTTGTCGGCCAGGGCCTGGGCTTCCTGCCCGTGGGGGGTGCCCTGGAACAGGGCGGGGTAGCTGTGCCGGATCATCGCCGCACAGGAGCCGCTGAGGGATATTACCGCCCGGCTGTCTTCAAAGGCCCGGATGGTCGCCAGGGCCGCCTTGCGGGCATCGTCCTGATAGCCGGAGTTGTAGGCCGGCTGGCCGCAGCAGGTTTGGCCCGGGGGAAAATCCACCTGCACCCCGAGCCTCTCCAGCACCATGACGGCGGCCTTGCCCACATTGGGGTACAGGGCGTCGCAAAGACAGGTGATCATCAGTGAGGCTTGCATGGCGGCTCTCCGGGGTCGGCTTTCCGTTCATTCTATTCAAGAACCACGGGGCTGACAATGCCGGGCGACTAAAGCAGCCAGGCCGCCAGCAGAACCGCCGGAATCACGCTCAGCACAACCCGGAAGGCCATGCCTTTGGCGGGCGGCATATCACCGGCCGGGTCGCCCGGTTCGGCCTGTTTGCGTCCGTTGATCATGGAGCGCACGATGTTCTCCCGGTGCAGCACTCCGTGAACGACAATGCCCACCAGGTGCATGGCCACCAGGACGGCCAAAAAGCCGCTCAGGACCTCGTGAACCTCCTCGAACATCTTGGCCAGGCGGAAGCCGATCCGGCCCACCAGGGGCCCCATCTGATGCTCCTGCCCGGCCAGGGCCGGCAGGCCCGAAACGGTAATCAGGATAACCAGCCCGAGCATGGCCGTCATAACCCAGCCGGCGGCAGGGTTGTGGCCCAGGGTGCGTGGGGCCTTGTGCTGCGCCATGTCGCGGAGGTAATCCAGCACCACCCGGGGGCTCTTGAGAAAACTGGAAAAGCGGGCCTGCGGGGGGCCGAAGAAGCCCCACATCAGCCGGGTCACCACCAGCAGCACCGCCACCGAGCCGAACCAGACGTGGATGACCATCAGTGAATCAAATTCGGCGGTCGATACCGCTCCCAGAATGCTTAATGCCAGCCCCCAGTGTATGATCCGCACCAGCGAATCCCAGACTTGTACTTCCTTCATAGTTTCTGCCTCGAATGAAATTTCCCGGCGGCACCGTGCGGGTAAATCCGCCCGGTAATCCTGCGGCCCCGGGACATGTCTCATTTCACCATGACCATATGAAATATCCGGCCGGAGGATTATTAAATATCATTCATGAAGGGCCGTTCCCGGAGCCTGACAGGGTGCAGAAGAAAACACTGCCCACCAGAAAGTTTTCAAGGTTTCCGGATTTTTTTTCCCTTGTGTGATTATGTCCCTTAAGACTGGTTCGGGTGGGGAATATAATACTTAACATGGAGCAGAAAACAGCCGCAGAAAACAGCTGTTGTTTTCCGAAACTGAAAAAGACCTGAAATAAACAGAAAAAAGAAATCACAAGGTTATCCCAAAGAGTCGCCATGAAATATATCAACGTGAAAAAGCTTTCCATTCTTTCCGTATTTTTACTGGCAGGCGTGCTGGCCTATGCCGGAACCACCACCCAGATCCCCGGGCAACTGCCGGGTCTCACTGCTACCCAGTCCCTCCAGACAGCGGGCAAGACCCTGAATGGAAACCTGGTTGCCAACCTGGCCGAGGTGGGCCCCATGAGCATGGTGCAGCTGGCTGACCACAAGGGTGTGAGCCTGGAGGCCCTGCTGGCTAAGTCAGAGCTGATCATGGCTGGCGCACGGCCCGATTCCCGGCTGATTGATGTGGCTGCAAGGCTGGGAGTTTCCGGACAAAAGCTGGCCGACTACCTGCTGTACGGCAGGCTCTAGGATACCCCGGGGGCCCCCTGCGCCCCCCCCCTGCGGCCCCTTGAAAGGGCGGTTGCCTCCCGCTCCCGGGTGGCGGCCCAAAGCCGGCCTTTTGTCGACCCATAGCCGGCCCCGTTTTCAACAGAATTATTCCTCCCTCCGGTCAGTCGGGCTTTCCCCACCCATGACCGGAGGCCCCCCCCACCCTCACCTGACCGCAGGCTTTTCCGCATTTTACCAAAACTAAGTCCCTAAACATTCGGCTTTTCCGCCAGTTATAATTAATAACTATGGGAAAGATATTATTCTGTCGTTAATTATGCCTATGTTTGACATATTTATTTTTTCTGTATAATATTTGCGTTAACACAAAGCATTGGGGAGAAAAACAATCGCAATAAATAACAAATTTATTTCTGGTTTTAAGCCAGTTAAAGACAGAGGCAAATGAATATAACAATGCTTGATATGAAGCAACGGATTCGTCTGCTAATTAACGTCGCAATTGCAGCCGTTATCGCATTCAGTCTGGCCGCCTGCGGAGGCGGAGAAGATGACAAGAAGCCTGGCCGCACTGCGGAAGGCACCATGGAACAGCCGGTAGTTCTGGTTTACGGGCAGGACTTCCCCCACACGGGCCGCTTTGGGCTTAATCCCATGAGCTATTACCTTTTTTGGGGCCTCACTCCGGGGAAGATATACCAGGTGAACTGGTCTTTTCCCGCCGGGGATTACTGGTTGAGCGCCTATCTTTATCCGCAGATCTTTACCGAATCCTATATCAATCAGAGCTCCTGTTACCTGACCCCGGGTGCGGACCAGAACTCCTGCCTGTTTGCGGCCAATGCCGATGGGCAGATATGGATGTCTGCCGGAGGCTCATTGGCCACCGTGGTGTTTGATGTGGTGGATACCGGAGAAACCGGTCAGGTTGACCAGGGAACCAAAACAGTGCCCATAGAGCTGGGCTATCCTGTTGACAGTTCCTATTCCGGGTCGGTCAATACGGCCAGCTATTATCACCTATCCGGTCTGACTTCCGGGGAAACCTACACGATCTCCCTGACTTCCTCGGACCGGGCCAGTTTCACTGTATATAATGACCAGGATTATTCGGTGTACCAGTGTGGTGGCAACGGTGAGACGTTCAACGCGGAATGCGATGTATATGCGCAGCCCTCCGGCGAGGTCTGGCTTGAAGTGCTTGACAGAACCGATCGGGAAGAATATATCGGCTCGACGTTTCTGCTGGAGATATATCCCCAGGGCAGCGTGACGCCGGATTCTACTGCTCCGGGGCCGGTGACCAGCCTGGTGGGCACCCCCCTGGACAGCGCGGTGCTGCTGAACTGGGTCAATCCGGCAGATGCCGATCTGGCGGGTGTGTATGTGTACTATTCACAGGTATCGCCCCCCACATCTGTGCCCTACTGGGACCGCATACACCTGCCCAGCAGTGAAACGTCCTATGTCTACTCCGGGCTGACCCCAGGCGCTACTTATTATTTTGGCGTATGGGCGGTTGACACATCCAACAACGTTTCACCCGTGGCCAATGTCACAGTGGTCGTCAGCGGCCCGGACGAGGTTCCGCCCGCCGAGGTGACCGACCTGACTGCCTCCCCCGGCAATATGTCTGTGAGCCTTTCCTGGACCAATCCTGGTGATGCCGACTTTGCCGGCGTGATGGTGCGGCGCAGTTCAATCACCAACCCCGGCGTTGCCGACGGTGATCTGGTGGGCATTGTGGCTACGCCGGGCAACAGCCTGCTCGATGATGGTCTGATGAATTATTCGGCCTACTACTACACCCTGTTTACCTTCGACTACAACGGAAACTACTCCGTGGGGGCCTACACGGCGGCCATGCCGGAGGCTGGGGCTGGGGACACCACCCCGCCCGGCGTGGTGAGCGGCCTGCGGGCCATTCCCTCCAATGGCCAGGTGGTGCTGGAGTGGGTGAATCCGGGTGATGCCGATTTTGCCGGCGTGATGCTGCGCCGCAGCACCGGTTCTGCGCCGGCCACCTCCTCCGATGGTTCTCTTGTCACTCAGCTGGCCTCACCGGGGGCGACCTACACGGACAGCAGTGCCACCAATGGCCTGGTGTTCTACTACAGCGCCTTTACATATGACGGCAGTGGAAACTTTTCCGCCGCGGTCTCCCTGGCCGTCATGCCCGGGCTGCCGGGGACCCTTGATAAAACCCTGAACTCAACCGGCAAGCTGACCTATGACGGGGCCAGCAACTGGGATGAGGTGCATGCCGTGACCACAGACAGTCAGGGCAGAATCCTGGTGGCCGGGTACCGCAACAACGGCACCGATGGCGACATGGCCGTATTGCGCTACAACGCCGACGGCACCCTGGATACAGGTTTTGGCACCGGCGGCCTGGCTGTCTATGACAGCGGGAACGGCCTGGACCGCGCGTCGGACATGGTCGTTGATTCCTCGGGCAATATCATCCTGGCCGGATATGTGAGGGAGTCCAACGGAACCAATGCCGACATTGCCGTGGTGAGATTCACCAGCGGGGGTGTGCTGGATGCCGGCTTTGCCACCGGCGGAGTCTTCACCTACGGCACCGCCGCCCTGGATGACTATGGCAACGCGGTGGCGCTGGACGGCTCGGGCAATATCGTGGTGGCCGCCCAGGTGGCTGCCGCCGGCTGGGAGGACATGGCCGTGCTCAGACTTACTTCTGCGGGCAGCCTGGACAATACCTTCAGCGGCGACGGGGTGTTCACCCACAACAACGCCGCCGGCGGGGGTACATACGACCGGGGCTGGGCCGTGGCCATTGATGCTTCGGACCGGATCGTGGTGGCGGGCAACAGCGCGGCCACCACCAGCTCGGACATGGTGGTCTGGCGCCTCACCTCCACGGGCGTGCTGGACAATACCTTCAGCGGCGACGGCATATTCGTCCATTCCGGGGCCGCCGGGGGGGGCAATTCCTGGGCGGACAACGGGCAGGCCGTCCTGATCGACAGCCAGGGCCGGATTGTGGTGGCCGGGGAGAGCGCTGATGCCACCGGATACTCTGATCTGGCGGTGTGGCGGCTTACCACGGCGGGGGCGCTGGATTCGTCTTTCGGCACCGGCGGCATAGTGACCCATGCGGGAGCGGCCGGCACCAACAGCTTCGAGTTCGTCTATGACCTGCTTCTCGATGCAAACGACGGGGTGTATGTCGCGGGCAGCGGCAGCAACGGCACGGATTACGATGCCGTGGTCTGGGCGTTTACCTCGGCGGGCGTGCTGGATACGGGCTTTGGCTCTGGCGGGGTGGTCGTCTGGGACAGCGGTCTTGGCTCTGACTACGCCCAGGCCCTGGCCCAGGATGACGTGGGCCGGATCCTGGTCGGTCTGCGGGCTGATGCGGGCGATCACTTTGACATGGGGCTGCTGCGGCTCGTGCCCTGAGGCCGCCCG
>JAOUPZ010000121.1 GCA_029879595.1 Deltaproteobacteria bacterium
CCGATACGGAATACGTTGCAAAAAAGGAAAAACGTGAAGACGATGTACAGGGGCAGGCCATATAGGGATGTATTCGGGAACCGGTGAAAAAGCCAGCCGGACAGCCACAGGGTGAGGCCCAGGTATATCAGGTCGGGGATGTTGAGCCTGAACCCGGGCTCACGGCGGGTTTTGAAGCTTAGCCAGTCCAAGGGCTTCCTGGTTGGAAGTGATTTTTTTTCCGAACTGATTGCGGCCCGGCCCATATAGGTTTCGGGATCCCCATTGTTGATGGATAATCCGGTTATCCGGTTCAACAACTGCGGGCCGACTGGGCCAGAGAACCCAAATGACCAAGGCCATCCAGTACAGCAGGATATTCAAGCGGCCCGATTCGGCTGGGTCAGACAAACAACTCACAGGGGCCGAAAATAGCATAAACGGCTGCCGGCATACGGTTCTCCGGGTTCTCCGGGTTCTCCGGTTTATCCCTATCCTGGCGGCAGCTTTTTTGATTATTTTACAGGCCATCCCTGGAGCCTTCGCCGTGAAAGAAAAATACAACCTCATCCATTCTTCAGGGCCCTTAGCGGAAGTTGTTTCACCCGAATCTGCCGCCCGCAGGCTGCAAGCTGGTTCCGGGGCCTGGGAAGGAGAGGCGATCCGGCTGGCAAAGGAAGGGCGGATCTACCTGGAGCAGGAAAACGGTTCGCTGGTTTTTTTCATCCAGGGGCCGAACCGGATTGCCCTGGTCCCCCATGGGGTCCAGGCCGATGATATGCCCCGGGTCACGGTCCATCGAAAGATATATTACCCGCACCCCCGCACTGCGGTTGAACGGGCGGCAAAGCTGCTGCAAACAGGGGATTGGCTGAGCCTTGCCCTGGGCTATGAACTTCGCGCCGTGGGAACCGCCCTGGAATCCATGCTCGACGGGAGCTTCTTCACCCGAAAAGACCGGCCGGCCGCTTCCCATCCCGGAGATTTCTGGCGGTTTCGCCAGCCCTTTTCACCCGGTTTTTCCTATGCATCCCACTCAGAAACAGCAGCGGGAACGGTTGAGGTGACCGTGGAAATTGAAATCGACCAGGGTGGAGGCCTTGTGCAAAGGGGGAGCGACACCTTCACCATGCGTCAGTCTCCCCGGGGCTATCAGTTTCTCCCCACCGCCCCTGCGGGAAATACAGCCCCTGCGGGAAACACAGCCCCTGCGGGAAACACAGCCCCTGCGGGAATCACAGCCCCTGCGGGAAACGCAGCCCCTGCGGGAAACACAGCCCCGGCAGCAAAACAAGCTCCGACAGAAAAATGATCCCGATGCACGATAACGGTTGATCGTCCGTCTTTTTTGTGTAAGCTGGACAGGTTTGAAAAATGGGCCCGAGAGCCTCTCCAAGTGATTAACCGTCCTGGATAAAATTATGAAAACCGACTCCCTGACACCATATTTTTCTCTGCTCAGGCAGCTGATAACGCCCGCCCCGGACCAGCGCACCTGGAAAAAACCGGCCCGGCTGATCCCCCCTGGTACGCTGACCTGCGGATGCCCCCGCATGCCTGATAAAGGCCGGTTGTGGAGCCTGGCCTCCATGCTGCCGGCGGCCGGAACAGGGAGCCAGCAGTCTCCGGTGGATATCTTCTCCGATTGCGAAGGTCCCAGCAGCGGACTGGAGTTCCATTACCGCAGCAGCCACCTGAACGTGGAGCACACCGGTTTCACGGCCCAGGTAAACTATGAACAGGGCAGCCACATCACCCTGCTGGGTCAGAGCTTTCAACTGGTGCAGTTTCACTTCCATACCCCATCGGAACATCTGATGCGGGGTGAGGCCCTTGATATGGAACTGCACCTGGTTCATATGGATACCGAGGGCCGTCTGGCGGTGGTGGGGGTGCTGTTCAGGGAAGGCCCACCCAAAGATGAACTGGACGATATCCTGGAGCGCATTCCACCCGCGCCGGGACAGCTGGACTTCCCGGAAATAACTATCCGCGCAGAAGACTTTCTGCCCGGGGAGCGCTCCTTCTTCACCTACATGGGGTCCCTGACCATGCTGCCATATACCGAAGGGGTGCGCTGGGTGGTGATGAAAAATCAACTGACGGCCTCGCGGGCCCAGATACAACGCCTGGAGGACATATTCGGGAAAACAGCCCGGGCGGTGCAGCCCCTCAATGGCAGAAAGATCAGCTGCTCCATCACATAGGCCCCGGCGCTGCCGCTTCCCTCTTTGCTAAAAACACCTGCCGTATTTGATGGTTTGCGGGGAGGGGGTGTTTTATAATGAATGGCAGCTCACAGGGTATCCGGCAGGCTGATCTTCAGGAAATGACCATGCAGCAACAAGCACCATCCGGCTACGATCTTTTTCAGCCCACCGAGGAGGCGGCGCTGCTGAGGCAGACCGTCCGCCAGTTCGTGGAACGCGAGGTGGAGCCCCAGGCCGCCCGGCACGAGCGGGAAGAACGTTTCAACCGGGAGCTTTTCCGGCGTCTGGGAGAGCTGGGCCTGCTGGGAATCACCGTGCCGGAAGACTGGGGCGGGGCCGGCATGGACGCCGTGGCGGCCGTAATCGCCCACGAGGAGATCACCGCCTCGGACCCCGGGCTGGGGCTTTCCTACCTGGCCCACAGCATGCTTTTCGTAAACAATTTCTTCCACAACTCCAATCAGACCCAGCGGGAAAAATACCTGGAAAAAGTGCTCAGCGGCGAATGGGTGGCCGGCATGTGCATGAGCGAACCCGAAGGCGGCACAGACATCCAGGCCATGCGCAGCACTGCGGTGAAGTCCGGCGGGAATTATATATTGAACGGCCGCAAGATGTGGGTCACCAACGGCTGCCTGGATGATCACAATCCCGGAGACGTGTTCCTGGTATACGCCCGCACGGGGGCGAAAATATCCACCTTCGTGGTGGACAGGACCATGGAAGGTTTTTCGCTGGGCCAGAAAATCAGGGACAAGGCCGGGATGCGCTCCTCACCCACAGCCGAACTCGTTTTCAGCGACTGCCGCGTCCCAGCGGAGAATCTGCTGGGAGCCGAGGGTGAATCGCTCATCCATATGATGCGCAATCTTGAGCTGGAACGGCTGACCCTGGCCGCCATGGCCCTGGGAATCGCCCGGAGATGCCTGGACGAAATGAACCGCTACGCCGGTCAGCGCACAGCGTTTGGCCAGCCCATCAATCAGTTCGGCCAGATCCAGCGGCATATCGGCGAGTCCTACGCCGAGTTTTCCGCCGGCAGGTGCCTGGTTTACGATGTCGCCCGGCGCCTCAGGCTGGAGCAGCCGGGCATGCGCCTGGAGACCGACGCCGCCAAGCTTTATACTGCCACCATGGCCAAGAATGTCGCTGACCGGGCCATCCAGGTGCTGGGGGGGTATGGCTATGTGGGGGAATACAGCGTAGAACGCCTGTGGCGGGCGGCCAAGCTGCTGGAAATCGGAGGAGGGACCATGGAGGCCCACCAGAAGAACATCACCCGGGACCTTTCCCGCAATCCCAGGTTCTTCAGATGAGCCATGGCTTCACGCCACATCCAGGCCCCGGGGCGTAGCGCCCCGCCACCGGCAGGCCATTTTTCAGGTGTGGCCCAGCAGTATCTCCACCAGGTCTTCCTGGGAATGGTCGAATTCAATACCGGCATTATACTCCCGCTCTTCACCGTCAGGCTGGCAATAGGAGACCTTGCCTCCCACCTTGATGGTGTTTTTCAGAAACACAACATCCACCTCTGAACCAGGCTCCAGGGGTTTTCTCAGCTGCAGGTCCACCCCATGCCAGGATATGTGTGTCCCTCTGGCCGGAATGCTCCCGTTTTTCAACACCTCCAGATCATCATGAAATTCACACCAACCCCCGTTCCGCTCTGAATTTAAATTGCCCATGAAAACACCACCTGTTTCTGTACATATACTTCATGTTACCCCTGCCCGTATCCGCAGTTTACCCACCACGGACAAGCCTGGTCTTTCCCGCCATCTTTATTGCCTTGCACCATCTCAAACCGCCCTTCATCCGCACATTCCGTGCAATTTTGATCCGCTCTGAAACGACGCCATTTCCATCCCGGCAGCAACTGGCGCCGCCATGCCCGGGGAAGGCCCTCAAAGAGGGTTGTACTCCCTGTCCAGCATGACCAGAACATCTATCAGCTCTTTTATTTCCAGATTGAATTGTACTCCAACCCGGTATAACCCATCGTTGGCAGACTCCCGGCAATGCTTCACACTTCCATCCACCTTGAAGGTGTCGTTGAGGAAGATGAGGTTGACCTTGTCACCAACATTCAGGGGCCGGTCAATCTCAATGCCCATCCCTCCCGGTGAAAGGTCCACTCCCATCACCATGGATTCTGAGCCGTTTTGAAGCTTTAGCATTGAACGGAAGGGTACTCTATCCGCACTGCGCAGGTTCTGATCGCCGGAAGAGTCTTCCATGGCGCCTCCCATTCCATTTTCCTGGGAGTCCCGGCTGGTGCCATTCCTTTCATTTTCTCTGGTCATGGATTTTATCTTCTTCGCTATCATCTCTGATTCATTCCCCGGAAAATTATTCTGGAGATCCAGTTGATTCCATTTCAGTTTCCCCCAATGGGCTCAGCCAGCGAGGGTTGTTCCTGAATTTAATCTTCACTCAGGAATAAAGACTGAATATGGAGGAATCCCGGAGCTATTGTAGAGTGTTGAAATCATATGCCCAATGCCACCCCTGCCCCTGTTTGTGCCTGCAGGTCTGCTTAAGCCGCGGGGATTTGACACCAGAACCGAGGGAGGGTGAGCCTGGGGAAGGATTTGGTTTTTTCCAGATAGCCAGTAGAATAAATGTAACTGAATGCCGGATCGCAGAAATGTGATCACCCCGCACGGAGCGGCGTTAAAATAAACACAAGGATGCAGATAAACCAAACCCAAGGCAGCAATGACCAGCAAACTCCAGGAAGAATCACACACGGTTGTACTGACCGAAAAAGCCGCCCAGGTTGTCCGGGAAGCTTTCGAAAGCGAGAAGGTAGATCTGGAAAAGGCCTATCTTCGCATTGGCGCCCGTCCCGGAGGATGCTCCGGATACAGGTTTGAGATGGACTACGCGGATGAGTCCCAGGTGGATTCCGGGGACGAGGTTTTCTCTCACCATGGCGTCAAGGTCGTGATAAACCGCCAGGTGCTCAATGACGTGATGGGTTCGGTGGAGATTGATTACCAGAGTGGGAACATGGTGGAGCAGGGGTTCAAGTTCCGGCGTCTGGTTGATGGCGCGCTCTGTGGGTGCGGGGAGTCCTTCTCGCCGGTAAAGCCCCAGGAGCAGTAGTCACCGGCAGGCAAGGGCCTCTCCCCGGTTCCGGCTCATATCTTCCGCCCCAGGGCCCTCGCCAGGGCCAGCCGGAGCCCTTCCCGCAGGTCCGCCAGCCCTTCCGACGGCAGAAAGGACACATTCAGAACCATCATCAGGAACGCGAACGGCAGGACATCCCACAAAACCCCCACCGTCAGATGGACCAGCACCATAACCGCAAAGGCGGGATATCGCAGCCGCCTGTTCCAGATAAATACCGGATACAGCAACTCAAACAGCAACATCGTATAAGTGAAAAAACTCAACATTGATGGAAACATGTCCAGTGTTTCCGGTGCGACAGGGGGCGAGAGCTCCTGGATCCGGGGATGCCAGAAAGCCTGGCCCGCCAGCCAGTCCCCGCCCAGGCGGCGCAGGCCTGACTGGAAGTACATCACTGAAAGGTGCAGTTGCAGCAGCCGCAGCGGAAAGGTCCCCCAACTGTACTGCGGGCCGACCGGCTCTGTATCCCAGACCCTGGGCCTGCCTCCTGCCACCGGCAACTCGGACACCGCCGGAGGCAGGGAATACACCGAGAGCACATCGGCGCTGGGAGAAAGCACCAGATAAAACAGTGCGGTCAGCAAAAGATAATCCAGGCCTATCACCATGGAGGGGTTGTACTTGGCATAACCGAACAGGAATACCATGCACAAAAGTGCCATGAGGCGGGGAAAGATCCCCAGCATGAGCATCAGTGAAACGATGATGGCCAGGGTGTGAACCGTCCAGACCCAGCCCACGGTATGGCCCCAGGAAAACACCTCCAGGGGGAAAAAGGGCGGGTGCCCCTCCGGTCCGGGCGTATTGGCTCCGGCGGTCATTGTGTGAAAGGTGCTGGTCATGTCGAAGGTGTTGACATACAACACGAATACCAGCACCAGCGCCGTGCCGATTCTAATCAGGGCCAGTTGCTCGCGGGGGGATGGCGGACCAAACCAGAAACACATCCAGTCCCGCCGCACCCATTCAGTCAAAGAGGCGATCATCGGCGTTTCTTCCTCGGTTTGGGACTGGGTTCTTCCAGTTCGGCGGTAACCGGACGCCAACTGCGGGTTATCCCGTCATAGGTACCCAGCAGTTTGAGATCCTGGATCATCCGCGGCCATTCCCCCGGCCAGGGAAACCTGAAGACGTTTCTGTCCCACTGCCAGCGCACGGTGAACAGTTCAATTTTAACCGGCGGTGCCGGAAACTGTTCCAGGATGAACTCCAGCATCTGCCCATGATCTGTTTCCAGCGAGTCCGCCATGGCCGAACCGGCCATCTGCCAGCGGTCATGCCTGAGCCTGGGCTTCACGGTGGTATTGGGGAAGCTGCCGCTTACCTGCCCGCCATCCTGAGTGTATATCCGATAGAGATAGTGCAGTTCGCCATGGGTTATTGGATCCAGCCCAAACACATCGGTGACCCCAAACCAGGACAGGTAGCCAGGTGTGTCCTGCTTGCTGGTGGCCAAAAGCCTGTTTTGCCCCCCTGGATAAAGCGCGCAGAGCATAATATGCACCACGCCCAGTACCGTCAGGGGCAGACTGAGATAGACCCACTTCAAAGCGATGAACAGGCGCAGCCTGTTGAAACCTTTCTCCAAAACAGAGAACAGGGCCTCGCCACGGGACTGATTGTTGTACCCTTCAAAATTCATCCTGTATAAAACTCTATTCCCCTTGAGGCCGAAACCCTGTTTTCAACATTTTTCTGCCGCCGGTAAAAAAAATCAGTGCCCATTTGCGTAGGCTTCCACAACCGAACAGTACTCGTTGAGATTTTTCCTCCATCTGTCCACTACAACATAGGTGATCCTGTATTTCTCATCCCCTGACAGCGATCTCAGGTTGTACTGGGCGATTCTTCGGGCCTTGTGATCCGCTTCATCCCTGGTGGATGCGCAGCTTTCACCGGAGGCCATTACCCCAGCCTTGCGCAAAGGCTCCACCCGGTGCCGGTCGTCCTGGATATATATCAGCTCTCCACCGGACTCTGAACAGGAACCTGACAGCACCGTGCACAGTCCCGCCGCTGCCAAAACCATAACCGCCCCCCTGGCGGTCTTTTTCCGCAAATTTGAAGCCGCAAACATCATCTTCTCCTATCCCTGCCAGAAACATCCACGCAGGTCACCCAGTGCGGCTGGTAGCCGGTGACCAGCTCAAATCCCCCTTCTTTCTTCCGGGCCACCAGTTCCATCAGCACAGGATTCAGGGACATCAGGGCCCCCTCAACCTCGACCACGACAACATCCGCGCCGCATTCCTTCACCTTGCATTTCATCGATCTCATGGATCAACACTCCGGCAACAGTTTTCTCATTCCTTCCACGACAGGGTGCTTCCCATCAACAAAGGCTTGTAGTGCTGAAGCATGCGCCCGTTCAATGACCGATCTCCTATGCGCAGGCTCACCGGCCAGTAAAAGCTCATGCGCAGCACCTCATCGCAGGCCAGCAGCGTTTTGCTCTTGGCCGAGGCATAGCCCACCGCGCCGGGTAGAATATTGTTGAACATAAAGGTCTCGAACAATCCACCCTCGACATTCAGGGCCATCGTATTCAGGTATTCGGTGGAATTGTTCAGGCAGGCGATGGTTATTCGGCAGTACCCCAACTCATCCTCGGATCTTTTGTGGGACACCACCAAAAGGGCATTGGCGGCGCGCGCCCTGGCGCAGAGCGTTGATATCTGATTTTCCGAAATATCCACCGAACGCATCAGTTCCAGTGATTCCGGCGAGCAGAGCTCTATGCCACGCGCCTGGCCCGGTGTGACGCCGGAAAAAACAAGGACACCGAACAAAACCGGCAGCACCGCCCTCACCATCCCCCGGATGGAAAGCCACCCTGATCCGGCCCAAACCGGCGAAATAATGTTTTCTGGTTTCAATTCCATGTTCATATTTCCTGATAGGTGATGTTGACACAAAAGATACCTTCCGTCAGCAGATGTTAAACCGGTATGGCGGTTTTTGGAAAACACTCTGCCTCCGGGTGGGGGCAGGCCAGACAGCCATGTTTTCCCATCTCTCAGCTAAACTTTCTGAACTATAGTTTCCGCTGACGGGGCTTTTGCGGAGCCCGGTTTTTCCTGAGTCGGGATTTTTACTGGTTTTTTTTAAGTACATTTTACTTGGGGATGTTTTTTTTTTTTTGACAGGGTATT
>JAOUPZ010000122.1 GCA_029879595.1 Deltaproteobacteria bacterium
CGCCACCTGTTGTATGAGGAGGTGCTGACGGTGGGTTATCAGAACCTGTCCGGAGCCTATAGCATAAACGACCAGATTTCCGTGGGTGGCGGGCTCAACTTCGTCGGGGCCTGGGTGCAGCTAAAGCAGAAGATCCCCATTGCTCCCGGCGTGGAAATCCCCGTGGTGCTGGGGGGCACGGCTTCCACCACGGCTTTCAGCCTCTCCGGGTTCTACGATAACGGCAGCGTGGCGGCAGGGCTGACATACAGCCCCGGCTATGTTCTCAACGGCGAGGGCAACGTGCAGTTCGATACCTCGGCCGCGCCCGGCTTCACCCCCATGTTCCCCGATGGAGGGGTCCAGGTGGACATCCCCATTCCCTCCCTGCTGGAGATGGGGGTTTCATGGCGCAACAAGCCCAAGGATCACGACTACCAGCTGGAACTGGATGTGGTGCGCACCGGCTGGTCGGCCTACAAGGAGCTGCGCATCAAGTTCACCTCCGGCATGCCCGTGTCCGAGACCGTGCAGGAGAAAAACTGGAAGGACACCATGGCCTATAAACTGGGCGGAAATTACAGCTTTCTGCGCTCGGAGACCTCGGTGCACCGCCTGCGCGGCGGGGTGATGATCGACGAGAGCCCCATTCCGGCCAACACCCTTGATCCGGCGGTGCCTGACGGGACCGGCCGCTTCAACTTCGCGTTCGGCTATGGTTTCAGCAGCGGAGAGCTGGATCTGGAACTGGGCTATCTGGTCAGCAAGTTCAAGGCTTCCAAGGCTGAGCCCGATCCGGGATCGGATCTGCTGCCCGCCAGGTACCGGGGGCGGGTCTTCGTCACATCCTTGTCAGCGGCGTACCGTTTCTGAGCCGGGGTTTTTGACATGCCATGTTTCCGGAAGCTCATCGGGCGCAACTGACTGGGAACATGGCTTCAATTTACTGTTGACAACCCCCCGTTGCGACTTTAGGATTTTATCTTTAGCAAGCCTTTGCTTTACGTCCCCATCGTCTAGCTGGCCTAGGACACCGCCCTTTCACGGCGGCGACAGGGGTTCAAATCCCCTTGGGGATGCTACGCCGGGAGACTCCTGGAAATTATTCCAGGAATCCCGGCTTGTCGTCCGAACGATAGTGACAATTGACATGGTGAACAACCCGCAACCCGCCGGGTAACGCTTTAAGGCGGGCTTTCGTATTTCCAGCCCCCCCAAGCTGCCATGCCGCCGGATCCGCTAATAAATTACCGGGCCGGCGATCAGTCATCAGGCGACAGCAGTGCATATCGTTTCATCCACCGTACGGGACATGTCCCTTCGGAGGGTGGGCGATGTGCCTTCCGCCAGGAAGACCAAAGCAAATGAGGGCCGGTAGCTCAGTCGGTAGAGCAACTGACTTTTAATCAGTGGGTCCTGAGTTCGAGTCTCAGCCGGCTCATTAGCGCAAAATCAGGGACTTAGCGTCAAGGCGCTTAAGTCCCTTTTTTGTTTTTTTGGACAATTTTTGGACAGTTCGTCCTGATACCCGTTCCAGACACCCGGCATAAAAAAAAAACCCGGACGGCCTGAACCGCCCGGGCTGGCTATACCTTTTACTTCGTTCCGCCTTATTCGATATGCATTTCGAATTTCGTGAGCATGACAGAATATGAAGCAAATAAATCTGTTACCTGTATCTGCCAGGTTCCATTGGCATCCTCCCCCTGGAAAACGGACAGACTTTCCAGCGGAGTATATACACCTGTAAAGGGCGCGGTACTGGAGCATATCGGTGCGTTGCCAAAGTCCGAGAAAATGGTGTTTGTATAGTTAACTCCCCACGTACCGCATCCGTTGGTAAGTGTAATCGAGGTGCCGAGGGGAGATATCAGCCGCAGTAGTACACCAGAGTCATATCCGGTGAGTACATTCACGTATACAGTCACAGCGGATATGCTGGTGGGCGCCCCGCTTACATTCATAGTCCCATACGCTGTTCCCGGGTCAGGGGGCCATATCGGATAAAATATATCGATCGAGCTGAAGAACAGCGGAGTGGGAGCTATGAATATATCCCTGCTGAATATTCCATCCTGGTGGCCATCGTTAGCCGCAAGGGTCACCGTGTATACCCCGTGCACATCCGCTACGAATGTAGGGGTGGGGGAGGTGGAATCATCCAATGCAGCCGTGCTTCCCGAGGGGGCTGTCAGTGACCAGTTTAAGGTAATGCTCTCCCCGCCGGGATCGGAACTGGGGCTGCCGTTCAGACTTACCGTACTGCTGACCATCCAGGAGGACACGCCATAGGTGAAATAAGACGATGGAGCAGGGTTTAGCACCGCATCCAGTGTGTAATTGACGGAACCGACAGCCATGTTTACGGCCCGCAGGAACACCGATGTCCCCGGTGTGGTGACAATGCAAAGCTCATCCTGCACATCGGGATTCTCAGAAGAACACACCAATGAGGTAAACCCGCCGTTTGAAAACACCTGCAGGTCGGCGTTATTTGTAAGGCCGGTCAGGCTGATATTAATAAACGCATCCGGCGGGAGTCCATCAAGTTGGTAAAACTGGACTTCGCCTTGCGCTGCCGTCCCCGCATAGGGCGTATCTACCCCGTAGGTAAGCACGGGCCCGTTGAACTGCCCGCTCAGGGTGTAGGCGTTTCCGGCGGCGGACTGATCGGTGATTTCAATATATACAGAGGTACTCGTGGATACGACCGGGCAGGTTTCTTCCAGGGTGCCCATTTGCATGGATCCACAGAGCAGCGTGCTCAGTCTGGAATCACCAAATATCCGCAGGTCAGCGTTATCGGTCATTCCGCCAAGAGTGAATGAAAGGGGTAAGCCTTCGGAAATTCCTGTAATCTGGTAAACTTGCTTCTCTTGCAATTCCAGGCTCCCTGAATAGGGCAGGTCCTGGGAGAAATCAAGCGTCGGGTAGGAAGGACTGGCGGCGATGTTCTTTTTTTCGGCGCTCCCCCCGCAGGCCCCCAGCAACATGGCCGCAACTGCCAGCAGTGCCAGTTTAACAAATATATTCTCCTTTTTTTTCATGGGATCTCCTTCTCGTCCAAATCTGTTTAATATTAATATTATATTTCATTTTTGATCTCCTCTATTCTAAATAAAAAAATCTAACCTACACATTTTCCGCAAGGCTGTCAATAAGAAAAAGTATTCATTATTAATATTAAAATTTTCCCATAGTGAACACTAAGCATAAAAACACGGCGACCCGAACCGCCTGAGCGGCGGCACTGGGGTCTTGGGCGGAAATTCATCGGGGTGGAGTTGGAAGAGGATCGCTACCTCTTCGGCAAGAACCGGTTGGAATTGGAAATTGAGAGGTTGGTGGAGGAAACCAGGCAGGCCGCTTAAGTGGTGTGGCTACGGTGGTTCAAGGCAGCCGGTTCCTGATGGGTCTGGCTGCTTTTGTTTTCAGCCTCAGCATCCATTGCCGACCCTCCTGAAATTTTTGACAGTGGAATTATGGATTCTTGCTTTTCTGGTTTGCTCTGATATGATCCAACGCACTGATATGACTATCAGTAAGCAGGAAGAGAGACCCCGTTGGAGGGGTATAAAAATTTGGACAATTTTTGGACAGTTCGTATTAAAGCACCAGGATAAACAGGGGTAAGTCAGGGAACAACGAAAATGCCAAGTCACGGAAATGATTGTGGTTGTCTGTCGCCGGGTGTCCTGGTGTTCCCGCTGTCCATTTCTTTTAATCAGTGGGTCCTGAGTTCGAGTCTCAGCCGGCTCATTAGCGCAAAATCAGGGACTTAGCGTCTAGGCGCTTAAGTCCCTTTTTTGTTTTTTTGGGAGGCTGCCTGTGCCATTTTCAGCCGGGAAAACTTTCCTGAACATTTCGTGATGCCGGGCTGTGGGTATGAGACTTGGTTTCAGATGGCTGCATCCAGGTCTGTGCGGTTTTACCGGCGAACAGGCACGGGCGGCGGTATTCACTGGGATGCCCTGGGGAACACGGCCCCATATCGGGTGCTGGGGCAGCCCCCTTGTGAAGCGCCACTGGGGCGGGAAGGTAGCTGGGATTGTGCCGAAGTGGTGGTGCATGAGGATGAAGTGCCTCCACCGATTATCCTCATGCCAGTTATGGGGGTGTGTCTGCCTATGGAACTTCCACCACCGGGTAGGCCAGGCTGGTTACCGCACGGGATGAGAAATCCTCATATGCGATCCTTTCGAATCTGCCTTGATCTACTTTTGGGGTGTAATAGAAATAAGAGCCTGTATTGGGGTCCTGTGCTCCCAGATTTGTTAAGTTGCACAGGGTGACATTATCTTTGCAGGTTATAACAACAAGAGAATAGGACCCTGTGCCTGGATTCGTGCCGGTCAGGGAAACACCCACGGTGTGCGCGGTCCCCGGTGTGACACTGGCATAACCCTCAAGGTTAATGATGTTGCAGCCTTCATTTCCAGGTTCGGTGTTGACCATGCAGATTCTGACATAAACTCCTTCGGTGTCGGCATCCACCGGTACGCTGACCACCTCCCCGCTGGCCAGGGTGGCGGGCAAAACAGGCAGGCCCGTCATTTCCTTCATGGGATTCACATCTACATATGGCAGGGTGTCGGCCTGCTCGGCTATGGTTGCCAGGATGGTGGGTGTGATCACCTGGGTTGCTGTCGGGTTGCCGTCCGGGATCAACTTGAACGAGTATGTATCGTTCTGGAAAATCCAGGTGTATTGCATTTCCTGGGTGCATCCAGTTCCCAAATCAGCATCACAGGCTGTAATGCCTTTAAGCGCATATTTCGTCCCCTCGAAAATTGTCTGGACTGCGTAAGTAATATTTATCTCAATGGTGGCAAGGCCTGTTACGGGGTCTACCAATGCGCTTCCGTAACCCAGGTACTGATCGTATTCCGAAGTCAGCGAGGCAGAGACGCTTACAGTGTCTGAGTCGGCAGGGATGCTAACAGTAAACTTGACATCCTGTGTGTCCAGTCTGACCGGCATTATGGGCACTCCCGTCAACTCCGGGATGCCATCACCTTCGGTAAAGGGCAATGCGGTGATTCCGCTGTCAGCCTGTTTATCACCTCCATCCTCTCCGCATCCCCAAAGGATCAGTGCGGAAACCATGAGAAGAGCCAGAGCCAACCTCCGGTTTATAGTTCTCATTTGCCTTCCCTTCGTTAATTGGGATTTGTGTTTTATATGGGTGGGGCAGGTCCGTAAGAATTTCCCCCTAACTTTCCGTTACGGCAAACTAACAAAATATTCTTGAACAGTCTATATAGTAACTATAAATTATCGATGAAATGCCGTGCACACACGCAGCATATTCCCCGCTTGATAGCGCTTCTATCCCGCAGTCGAACCCGATTGTCATGAAACAGCAAAAAATATAGCGAAAGGCGCCGTAAAATCTGCCACAAAATAAGCCGGGAAAACACTTTGGTCCGAATAATATTACCTGTGACCCGCCCCCGGTTTTTCTGCCTCTTGATAAGTTAGTCCGGCGGGATACTGACCCCCTGGTCGCGATCATCAGGGTTGCCGGGGTTTCGCGCACCACGGCCCTGCCCCCTTTGGATAGATCCAGTTAATAAATATTTTTAAAAGTTATAGTTTGGGCGGGGCCTATCAAGGAGGAGCGGCATGGCAAAGAAGAGATATACGGCAGAGCAGATCATAGCGAAGCTGCGTGAGGTAGAAGGGGTTCTGGCCAAGCGGGGCCGCGTTGGCCAGGCCCATAGGCAGATAGGCGAAAAAAAAAGCCCCCGCCCGGGCAAACCCGGGAGGGGGGCTGTTGTTGCGAAACCAGCTTCAGGCCATCGCCCTAGGGGACGGTCACAATCACCCGGTCCTTGTCGGAGACCCAGAGCATATCATCCCCCACCACCACCGCCATCTCGTAGTGGCCGGTCGAGATGAAGCTCCAGGATATATCAGCCGTGTTGGTGGTGTTGTTGATGTTGCTCACCGTGCAGCTTGAATTAACATCGTCTGAGACATAGCACTTCACGTTCGCCGGACGCTCCCCGCCCGCCGGGTCGGTCCAACTGACGGTATAGGTCAGTGGTCCGGCGGTGGACTTGGTGGTATAGTTGTTGTCCAGGTGGGCTCTCAGGGGCAGTGTCCAGACCTGGTCGCCGTTCTGGGTAATGATCACCGAGTCATTGTGGACGGCAACGGAGTTCACCCCATTGCCATCCGGGGTGGCGAAGAAGCCCCGCCGATAGATGGAGGTGGGGTCAGAGATATCCAGGAGCAACACCCGGTTGGGGGTGTTGGAGCTGGGGTGTCCCGCCAGCACCGCCAGTTCGCCGGAAATCATCATTTCCCTGGTGACGTAAGTGGGGTATACGACAAGCTCGACTGGCGTGGTGGGATCGGTTGTGGTGTCGTACACCCGAAGGTTGTATCCCTCGAGTGAATACAGGTAGTCGTTCTGCATTTCCAGCCGGCCATAACTGCTAGTCATCCATTCCGTACCTGTCAGCCCCGGTGCCGTCATAGAGGTGACGTCGACAGTGAGGCCGCCGATAGAGGGGGTGGCATAGTGCGAAATATACACATAGGGCAGGTTCAGCGCCAGATGTGAGGGCACGGCGGTGCCGGTGGATTCCTCCCCCTTCAGCACCGGTGTGTCTGAGGGATTAACGGCGTAATCCACATCGAATATCTGCAGCCCTGTGGCTCCCGAGACGTAGGCATAGCCATTTTCCACCCTCAGGTGCCGGGGATAGGAAAGGGAGGTGTCATTGCCGATATCCGCTGTGTTAATGGCGAGTTGTACCGGATTGGCCGGATCAAGCAGGTCCATTCTGTACAGCGCGCCGGCATTGGTGCCGTGGGTGGAAAGCAGATAGACATAGCGCCCGGTGGTGGCTACTCCCTGGGTGTAGTCCGTATCGGAAGAATTAAAGGCCGCCAGATGGCTGGGGGCCGCCGGGTCTGAAAGATCCACCACATCCATATCGGTGGCATATTCTCCGGTGGCCGTAATCAGGTGATCCGAGGAGATGGCCATGTCCGTGGTTTTGCGGACGCCGGGCAGGGTGGCTGTTCCCCGGGGCAGTTTTGCTAGCCCGCTCTTGTTGGTGTAATCCATTACCATTATCCGGCGGTCATTATTGCTCGCGCTGAGGAACAGCAGGTTGCCGGATACCGAAATTCCGGATATGGCAGAATCGGGCAGCGTTATCACATCAAACAGAACCGGATTGGCCTCATCGGTAAGATCAAACACCTGTACGACTCCTGTTCCCACGCAGTACAGATAACTGCCGGACCGTTCAATGTCGCTGGCGCATCCCGTTTTGTTAAAGCTGATGCTGGTCGGGGCGGGCCAGTTGGCCGGGGTGGGATCGGATATGTCAAAGGTGTTCAGAGTAAAGGTGGTGCCATTGATGATGCCATAGACAAAGTCCCCTGAGTCGGAGAACCTGACCTGTTCCACTCCGGTTAGGGCGGCATCGCCGATTGGAGTGGGAGACCCGGGGCTGGCGATGCTGGCTACGTGGATCCCGGTTAAATGGTTGACAACCAGGCGGTTGGTGCCCGGATGAACGCTGACCGATTTGATTCCAGTAAGGGCGGGAACGGGAATGTAGCTGGTAAACACCGGATTGGCCGGATCGGTCATATTGATGATGCCCACCTTGTCATTGGACGCGGTATACACATAGTTGCCGTTGGCGATGGCTTCATACAGCCAGCTAAACCCGTGGAGGTGTGAATTCAGGGTGGTGGTGGTCAGTTCGTATATATACGCATATGAACTGGTAAAATATATGCCGTAATCTGCACCGGCCCAGTTGCCGGCGGCCACATCCACCATGCCGGATACCAGCCCGGAATATCCGCTCATGGAAAAACTGGCGGGATTGGTGATATTGGCCCTCCATCTGGTTGAGGTGCTTTCGGAATTATTCCCGACTAACCAGTTGCCGGTAATGGCTGTTTTAGCTGGCTGGTAGGTGGCCGACGAGGAGGCCTTCCCGTACAGGAACGGGTTGCTCGGCACGGTGGGCGAGCCTCCGGTATAGGCTAATGAGTTGACATATACAGTTTCAAATGTGAGGTTCCCCCAGTCTCTGACTTGAACCTCCACCGTGGCGGGTCCGCCCCCGGGGGGCATCATGTACCGCGGTGAGGAGGAATAGGGGTTGTCAAAGCCCACTTGATGGCCCAGATAGTTTCTCCATTTATAGAATATCTCGTCTCCTTCCACATCGGTGGCGACAGCATAGAGCTGTACGCCCTCACCGGCGTTTACCAGCGAGTAGTCGGCGTAGACTGTCACCGTTGGCGTATCGTTTACCGGGGTGACCGTTAGGGTCACAAAGCCCGGGGCGCTGGTGGCCACACCGTCGGAGACGGTGTAGGTGAAGGTCTCGGTGCCGAAGAAGTTGAGCGCCGGGGTGTAGGTGCAGTCCCCCCCGTTGCAGACCAGCGTGCCGCCGTTGTCACCGGCGGAGGGCGCGTTGATGGTGATTGCGGCGCCTTCAGGATCGGAGCC
>JAOUPZ010000476.1 GCA_029879595.1 Deltaproteobacteria bacterium
ATGTCGTAATAAGTCTTTTGAAGTTTAAACTTAACTTGCTCGTGATTTAAGCCGGGTACAAGAAAACTTCCAGTGAGCCCTGGGAACAGCACACTGGAACAGCATATCGCGGGAACACCAAATAACTGGAACAGCATATAACTGGAACAGCATGGCCCTCATCGCCTGAACCGGAAAGCAGGAGCAAAGCAAGAAAGAGAGAGATGGTCGAACCCATTTTGGCAGAAAGGCCAAAAAAGATTTCTGGTTGGGATTCATCAGGGCAAATATTTTATAAATCCAACTCAAAATAACAGTGAGCAGCGACTCTGGAAAGCTATGGGTAGGGACCTGTGGCGCTTTTTCAACCGGAATATATTCCGAATGAAAGCGTATAATTCAATCATAAAAGAGGTTTCATGAACTGGAAAACAATAGCTATAATTTTGTTATCAGGGCTTGTCTTTGCGGCCTGTACTACTGACAAAAAGGCCACCGACACGGATATACCGGCTTCATCCGGTACCCTGGTGGCCACAAGTGTAATCAACGTAGGTGATGCAACCCAGTGCGACGGCAATGGCGGGTTCACAGTGGACTGGGGCATTGACGAAAATAAGAACGGTGTGCTGGACGCCGAAGAAGTAGATGGCACCGGAGTCGTCTGTAATGGCGCTGCCGGAACAAGCGGCGGTATCGGAGCCGATGGATTAGGCTATCTGGTTGCCACTTCAACTGAGGCCACGGGCACCGCTAACTGCTCCGGGCTGGGAGGGTTGAAAATAGACGGCGGTGTTGATCTGGACAACGACCAGACACTGGATGCCGGAGAAATTGCAACTACTGCCTATGTTTGCAACGGGGATACCGGAGCGGCTGGGGCCGCCGGAGAAGCGGGACTGGTTGGAGCGACTTCCCTGCTCAATGTATCCTCCGAGCCTGCCGGGGCCAACTGTCCTGCCGGCGGCATCAAGGTGGAAGCCGGAGTTGATACCAGCGCCGACGGCAACCTGGACGCTGGCGAGGTTAGCAGCACCAGCTATGTGTGCAGCGTAGCCAGTGTCATAAGCACCACCGATCTGCCTGGCACCAAGGGAGCCAGCACCACCCTTACGGGTTCAATCAGCGTCACCGACCCGGTCTGGCGCCGCAGCGATTCCTGCGGTTCATCTCCTTTGGCAGGAAACTTCTTTTATGATGCCCATTACCTGACCAACGCGACAGCCTCTGCTCAGGCATACAGCATCAACGCCACCTGGAGCGGTGTGGCTGCCAACGGATTCCTCCATGTGTATGACTATCCATTTGACACCCTTCTGCAGGGCAGCAACTGCCTGGGTGCAAATGATGACCTTGCGGGAGATACTACACAAAGCCAGGTCAACAGCATAATGCTTCGCCCCGGGCAAACCATCGTGGTGGTGGCTTCCACATTCTCAGCCGCCGATGTTGTATCGTCCTATGATATCACGGTGAGCAACACGACCCCGTCCATGCCGGCGTTTGGCGATCAACTGACCCTGACGGGCGCGCTGACCGAGGGCAGCAGGACCTGGTACCATGATTTAGGTTGCTACACAAATTCAGGTACTCCGGATTATAAATATGAAACCCATATGATTGTGAACGATTCGGGGGTTGACCAGTTCCTCTATGCATATGCAACCTTCAGCACCGATGGTTATCTATATGTGTATATAGACGGCTTCAATCCAAACGATCAGGGAGCAAATTGCGAATTTAGTAGGGACGATGGGTATGATACGGATAACAGCTATGGCATGGTCGTTGTTCCCGCAGGTTCCTACGCCATATTCGTGGTCTCCACATACTCATCGTCTGAGCTGATGGATTACGATCTGTACCTATCCAGTTCATATTTTGGGTATAACTTCGAGGCTGTTTATGGTGGGGCATATGGACACACCATGGAGTTAACTCCTGGCACGGATGATGGCTCGCCAATCCTGTGGAATCTGAGCGACCAGCGGAGCAGTGATGGCGCATATTCATTCCGCTATGCAATTCCTTCTGCCGGTAACTACGATACCGGCGCTCCCATCAGTGGCTATCTTGAAACGTATCCATTCTATGTATGGTCCGAAACGGCAAAGT
>JAOUPZ010000477.1 GCA_029879595.1 Deltaproteobacteria bacterium
GCGCGGGCACGCCCCTATCGGTGGATTCCATCGTTCCCTGGTTTTCCTCGGGCAAGCCCGTGGTGGCCATGGCGGTGGCTTTGCTTTTTGAGCGGGGTCGGCTGGGGCTGGATGACCCGGTTCACCGGTATCTGCCCCGCTTCCCCCGCGAACTGGGGGCCTGCACCCTCCGGCATGTACTGACCCACACCGGCGGGTTCCCCGGGGCGCTGGACCCCCTGGAGGAACCGGAGCGCGAAACGGTGCTGGAACGGGTCTTCACCCACGGTCAGGAATATGCGCCCGGGACCAGGGCCGCATACCATGCCACCACCGGATGGTATATCCTGGGGGAGATAGTGAGGCTGGTGGACGGCCGGCCCGTGGAGAGGTTTGCCGCCGAAGAGATTTTTTCGCCCCTGGGCATGGCGAGCAGCCATCTGGGCATTCCGGCAGACCGGCAGGGGGAACTGGCCGGACTGCTGGCCCACGTCCATCTGGGGGCCGTCCCGGGCGAACACTTCGCCAGCCAGGACTTTGTGGATCACATGAACTCCCCGCGGGGACTGGCCTCGGTCAATCCCAGCGGGGGCATCCGGGGGCCGGCCCGCGACCTGGGCCGATTCTATGACTGGCTGCTGGCTGGAGGAACATGGGAGGGACGGATGATCATCAGCCGTAGCACCGTGGAGCTTTTCACCGCCTGCCACCGCTGGGGAATGCCGGACATGACCCTGGGCGGGGCACCCCTGGCCTGGGGACTGGGATTCGGCAAATACGGCAATGCCGATGTGCACCGCGAGTATTCGCGCCGGGTTTTCAACCACTCGGGCATGGTATCCTCGGTGGGTCTGGCCGACCCTGAACACGGGCTTTCCTGCGTGGTCATCACCACCGGGCTGCTGGACCCGCTCTCCAACTCCCGCCGCCTGAGGGAGCTCAACGGCGCGGCCATCAGGGCCTGTGACGCCGGGAGGCGGCCATGAGCAGTATCAGCGCCGGGAGGCGGCCATGAGCAGGCTCAGCGTCGGGGTGGGGATTTCCACCGAACGCGCCACCGAGGCCGCGACCCGGGAAGCCGTGCGCCTGGCCATGGGCCGGGCCGGGCTCACAAGGGCGGCCTGGGCGGTCTGCTTTTTCACCCCCCAGCACCTTTCCCAGGCCGACATCATCCGCAGGGTTCTCATGGATGAATCCGGCTGCCTGACCCTTAGCGGGTGCAGCGCCAGCGGGGTTATCGGCACCGGCCGGGAGGTGGAGGGCAGTGAGGCCATCGGGGTAATGGTGGGGGCCTCGAACGCCTTTGAAACCAGGAGCGCGCTCCTGGACATGGGTCTGGAGGGGGTTTCAGATTTCTTCAGGGCTCCATCCCGGGATGAGTGGCAGGGGGTCCTGCTGGCCATGCCGGACGCCTTCCGGATAGATGCGATGTCCGTGATCCGGCGGCTGAGCGAAGGGCCGGCGGGGCTGGATGCGTTTGGAGGGGGTGCCACCGATGACGGAACGCTGGGGCTGTCCCTTCAACTGGGCATGGAGGGAGTGCGCTCCAGCAGCTTGGCCCTGCATGGCTTCTACGGGGATATCAAACATTTCACGGGGATCACCCAGTCCTGCCTTTCCGTTGGTGATCCGCATTTCATCACCAACTCCAGCGGGAACATCCTGAAGGAACTGGACGGCCGTCCGGCCATGCAGGCGCTGATAGACATCGGAAAGCAGCTGGGCCTGGACTCCATGCAGGAGGTGGCCGAACAGCTGCTGTTCGGATTTCCGCTGGATCCGGAGAATCCGGAGTTCATCGGGGAAAGCTGCCTGGTGCGGCCCCTGATGGGCTTCGACCAGGAGTCCCAGGGCCTTATCATTCCCCACGAGATACAGCCGCATGGAACGGTGGGTTTCATGCACAGGAACCCCATCAAGGCCGAGGCGGACCTGGACAGGATGCTGATCCGGCTGGGGCGGGATCTGGGGGGCGTGCCGGACTTTGGGTTCTATTTCAACTGCTCGGCCCGGGGCCAGACCCTGTATGGCCGCGGCGGGGTGGACGTCAGGGCCATTCATGAGCATCTGGGTGAGTTTCCCCTGCTGGGTATGTTTGGCGGTTATGAAATAG
>JAOUPZ010000478.1 GCA_029879595.1 Deltaproteobacteria bacterium
CCCGCACGCTGGTGAACGTGGTTTCTAAAAGCGGCACCACCCTGGAAACACGAACCAACGAAACCCTGGCCAGACAATCTTTCGAAAAGGCAGGGCTGGCCCCGGAACGTCATTTTCTGTGTGTCACCGGTGAGGGCAGCCCCATGGACGACCCCAAACGTTACCGGGCGGTTTTTCACATGTACGATTATGTGGGGGGCCGGTTCAGCGCCACCTCCATGGTGGGGGGCGTCCCGCTGGGCTTTGGGCTGGGGCTGTCGGTTTTCACCGAAATGCTGCGCGGCGCACGGGAAATGGACCTGCACGCCATAACAGCGGCCCCACCGGGGAACCTTCCGCTGCTGATGGCCCTGCTCGGCATCTGGAACCGCAACTTCCTGGGCCACGAAAGCCTGGCCGTGCTGCCCTACAGCCAGGGACTGTCCCGGTTCGGGGCGCACCTGCAGCAGTTGGATATGGAAAGCAACGGCAAGGGCGTTAACCACCGCGGCCAGCCGGTGACAACCGGCACAGGGCCCATTGTGTGGGGTGAACCGGGCACCAACGGCCAGCATGCCTTTTACCAGTTAATCCACCAAAGCCCGACGATTGTGCCCTGCGAATTTATCGGGTTCCGGCAAAACCGGCTTGGCAGGGACGGCCGTTTTATGGGCACCAGCAGCCAGCAAAAACTGCTGGCCAACCTGCTGGCACAATCGCTTGCACTGGCCACCGGCAAGGCTGATGAAAACCCCAACCGCAACTTTGCAGGCAACCGGCCCTCGCTGGTGCTGATGGCCGATCAACTGACCCCTCACACCATGGGCGGCCTGCTGGCGCTGTATGAACATAAGATCAGCCTTCAGGGCTTTATGTGGGGAATCAACTCGTTCGATCAGGAAGGGGTGGAACTGGGTAAAATCATGGCAACAAGCCTGCTGGAACACCTGAAAGACCCCGACCAGACCCGGAGCGTGGAGGACGACATCGGCTGGGCGCTGCTGAAGGAAGCCGGCCTGATATAACCGATTGAAAAAAATGGAGGATCATGGACGCGCCTGTTGATTACCGCCTTTCCGGTCACGCCGCCTGGCTGACCCTGAACTCCCCGGAAAACCATAACGCGCTGAGCAACGCCCTGTGTCTGGCTTTTAACCAGGCACTGGCGAAAGCTGTGAACGAACCCCGGGCCAGGGTGATCGTGCTGACCGGCACCGGCAAAAGCTTTTGCGCCGGAGCTGACCTGAAAGGCAGCGGAGGCGGCGCCGTAGGCGAAGCGCAGGATACCCCCCCGCCTTTTGTGAAGAGCATGGAACAGTTGTGGAACTGCCCCAAGCCAGTGATCGGTCGTATTCAGGGCAGCGCCTTCGGGGGCGGGCTGGGCCTGCTGGCAGCCTGCGATATCGCGCTGGTGGCCGATACGGCACGGTTTGCCTTCACCGAAGTACGGCTAGGGCTTTCGCCCAATATCATCTCGGTGTTCGTGCTCAGAAAAGCCCCGCTGGCCCGATTGACCCCGCTGTTTCTGAGCGGCCAGCGCTTCGACCCGCATCAGGCGCGGGAAATGGGACTGGCCAGCGAAGTGGTGCCGGCCAATGATCTGGACGATGCGGTAACCGCCCTGATCGGGGAACTGGCCGCCTGTGGCCCCAACGCCCTGAAGGATGTGAAATCCCTGCTGCGCACGGTGCCCGGGCTTTCCATCACCGAAGGGCTGGAATGGGCCTGGAAAAACAACCGGCGCCAGTTCACATCCGATGAGGCAAAAGAAGGCATGCGCGCCTTCGCCGAAAAACGAAAACCGGCCTGGGTGGAATGAGCAGGAAAATTCAAACAGGCGAATCCGGCCGCCCTACTTGAACCGCGCTTCGAGTGCTTCGATATAGGCCAGCATTTCCGCCGGGTCGGTGGGCAGTTCCACTCCGGGCAGATTGGGCCAGGGTTGGGAGCGGAAAAATAAAAACGGATCCGGCCAGCCCATCACGCCGAAGCGGTTTTTCTCCGGCACCGGCCTCAGCAGCACCCCCGTTGCCGGCACTTCAATCCGGAACACCCGCACGTAATTGCTTTTCCATTCTCCCTGGTTGGTCTTTACCTGGCCCTTGC
>JAOUPZ010000479.1 GCA_029879595.1 Deltaproteobacteria bacterium
GTTGAAATAGCGCCAGAAAAAGGAATCATACCCCCGGCACAGCCCGGACTCATGCAGCACGGGACAGTCCAGCTTTTTGCAGCAGCTGTCACAATCCCCGCAGCTTGAACCGCTTTTCCAATCGGTGCGCAGCCGGGCGGCGTGTGATGGTGGCGCGGAATAGGGGGGGGCGGTCAGCGACACATCCAGCATAAAGCCCCCGTTTTTTCCGGAGATAATGTATCCCACCATTTTCCAGCCGTGAAGGTACAGCCTGCCCAGATCGCGGGAATACCTCCAGAAGCGCCAGTCGTTGAAAACGGACCAGGTAATCAACGGAGCGGTGAGGAACCCACCAACCACGGAAAACAGGGAAAACCCCAAATAAGCGTGAAAAAGCAGCCGTGCCGCCGCCCAGCGCAGTTCCTGGATTCTCCCGGCCAGTTGAAAATCCTCAACGGCCGCTGATTCCTGAATCGTTTCCGATGTTGGTTCCAATGAAAGTTCCTCCCTGTTTTTTTTATGCTCTGATCTATGCCGACACCCGACCCGCACTGCTTCCCAACAGGTCATTGTCTGGCACCATGTCACTGCTTCGCAAATATGAATCACACATACCGACGGCATCCCGCCGGGGCTGTCTGTATGCAGCCCGGCCGGAGATCAGTCGTCAGCAAACCAGCTGTCGCCCCAAGGGCTTTCTCTGCCCCTGTCCCCAGAATAGGCAACACCCCTTCAGGCTGCTGAAGGAACTTACGGGCCGACTTTGGAATACCTCCCTCCGACACTGATCCAGCCCGTCGGCTTCATCGGCCTGTGCATTGGATATTGACGGGAACATTGGCAATAATAATGTATCCGGGATCAAATTTCAAAAACTTTGTTTTGATTTACCCCGCGCGGACACCGGCCCGGCCCACGACTGCGGGGTCAGGCCGGTGTTTGCTATTCACTCCACCCTGTCCACCCTGACCATGTTGGTGGTGCTGCGCTCGGAAAAGGGCAGGCCGGCGGTGAGCACCATGGAGTCCCCTTTTTCAATCAGCCCCAGGGAGAGCAGCCGGTTCTTTATGTCCATGGTGGCCTGGTCTATCCCGGTATCCAGATCGGCCATGTAGATGCCCTCTATCCCCCAGACCACTGTGAGACGCCGCAACACCTGCTCAAAATGACTGATGGCGAATATCCTGGCGTGCGGGCGCTCCCTGGCAATGAGCAGGGCCATGGAACCGCTGAGAGTAATGGAAACAAGAGCCTGGGCCCCCACCAGCTCCGCCAGCCAGGTGGCGCTCACGGCGATTCCCTGGTGGAACGGCTGGTTCTGGCCCTGGCGCCTTCTCTTCCAGCTGGGATAATCCCCGGCCTGGCTGGCCTCGGTGGCCTGTATGATCCTGCGCATCACGGTCACCGCCTCCACCGGGTAGCTGCCCGCCGCTGATTCCGCGGAAAGCATCACGGCGTCGGTTCCATCCAGGATGGCATTGGCCACATCCGAAGCTTCGGCCCTGGTGGGGCGGGGATGGTGAATCATGGATTCCAGCATCTGGGTTGCGGTAATCACCGGACGACCCTGCTCGTTGCAACTGCGGATGATGGATTTCTGCACGGCCGGCACCCGCTCCGGAGGTAGCTCCACTCCCAGGTCGCCCCGGGCCACCATGATGCCATCGGAAACCCGGATGATCTCCTCGATATGCTCCAGCGCCTGGGGTTTTTCAATTTTGGCGATAATGGGCAGACTGCCCCCCCTGGACTCCAGATAGGTGCGCATCTTCAGGATATCCGAGTGATGACGCACGAAGGACATGGCAAGGAAATCCACCCCCTGCTCCAGGGCGAAGGCGGCATCGGCATAGTCCTTTTCAGTGATTGTCTCCACACTCAGGGCCGCGCCGGGCAGGTTGATTCCCTTGTGATTGCTGAGAGTGCCCCCCACCAGAACTTCGCAGCGCACATCCCGGCCCTGCACCTGTAAAACCTTGAGAACTATGTTGCCATCATCCAGCAGGATCCTGTCGCCGGGGGAAACATCGCCGCTCAGGCCGGTGTGGGTGGTGGAAACCCGGGTGGCGTCCCCAGGAACATTCTCGCCGGTGATGGT
>JAOUPZ010000480.1 GCA_029879595.1 Deltaproteobacteria bacterium
GGTGTAGGGGTTTTCCGTCCCGCTGTCATCAAAGGGAGCAACGGCTGCCCGTTCCATGTCGGCCAATTGGTCGTTGTTGATGGCCGGCATGGAGGTATTGGCCTGGGCATAATCGGCAGCGCCTGCCCCGGCGCGCATGCCAAAGACCAAAAGGTCGGTGAGGGAGTTGCCCCCCAGGCGGTTGGCACCATGCAGGCCCCCGGCCACCTCACCGGCGGCAAACAGCCCGGGAATGGAGGTGGCGGCCGTTTCCGGATCGACCAGAACCCCGCCCATCACATAATGGCAGGTGGGGCCGACTTCCATCGGTTCCTTGGTGATGTCCAGGTTGCCCAGTTGCTTGAACTGGTGGTACATGCTGGGCAGCTTGCGCTTGATTTCCTCCTCGTTGCGCTGGGTGGCGATGTCCAGGAAGGCTCCGCCATGGGGGCTGCCCCGGCCCGCCAGCCGCTCTGAGCGGATGGCCTTGGCCACCACATCGCGGGTGAGCAATTCCGGCGGGCGGCGGGCATTGCCTTCCCCGGCCAGCCAGCGTTTGGCCTCCGCTTCCGATTCGGCGTACTCGCCCATGAACATTTCAGGCACATACTGGAACATGAAGCGGTTGCCCTCGCTGTTTTTCAGCACACCGCCCTCGCCGCGCACACCCTCGGTCACCAGCACGCCGCGCACAGAGGGCGGCCAGACCATGCCGGTCGGGTGAAACTGGACGAATTCCATGTCCAGCAGGGAGGCCCCGGCCCGGTAGGCCAGCGCCTGGCCATCGCCGGTGCATTCCCAGGAGTTGCTGGTCACCGAATAGCATTTGCCGATCCCCCCGGTGGCCAACACCACGGCCTTGGCCCGGAAGAGCACAAAGCGGCCCGTCTCCCGCCAGTAGCCAAAGGCCCCGGCTACGCGGTCACCGTCCTTGAGCAGATCCAGCACCGTGCATTCCATGTACACTTCCATCCCCTGATGGATGCCATGGTTTTGCAGGGTTTTGATCATTTCCAGCCCGGTGCGGTCACCCACATGGGCCAGCCGGGGGTAGCGGTGCCCACCAAAGTTGCGCTGCAGAATGCGGCCATCGGCGGTGCGGTCAAACAGGGCACCCCACTCTTCCAGCTCATTCACCCGGTCCGGCGCTTCCTTGGTGAAAATTTCCACCATTTTATGGTTGTTGAGCATCTTCCCGCCACGCATGGTGTCGCGAAAGTGCACCTTCCAGTTGTCGTGGCTGTCTGTGTTGCCCAGGGCAGCGGCCATTCCCCCTTCGGCCATCACGGTGTGTGCCTTGCCCAGCAGGGATTTACAGACCAGCCCCACCGACAACCCGCGGGAGGAGGCCTCAATGGCGGCCCGCAGGCCGGCACCCCCTGCCCCAATTACGATTACATCATGCTCGTGGATTTCGTGGTCCATCAGATAATCCTTATGTCGGTGATCACGCCCATGGAGACCAGACGGATGTAAAGGTCGGTGAATCCCACCCAGAACAGGGAGACCCAGGCCCAACCCATATGGTGGGCATTAAACATGCTGACGATGCGCCAGGCACCATGCCGCGCCTTGCCAAATGGCACGCAGGAGTAGCAGTCCACATTTCCCCCCACAAGGTGGCGGAAGGAGTTACAGCCAAAGGTGAAAAAGGCGAGGAAGGCCGCATTCATCGTTAGCACGATGGAGCCCACCCCAATGCCGATGCCATCGGCAAACTTGAAGGCGATGATCGCGTCATAGGTGAGGATGACGACAAAGATCAGGGCCAGGTACAGAAAATAGCGGTGCAGGTTCTGGAAGAGGAGCAGGCTGCGCTCACCGCGGTAATTGCGGGGTTTGCCAGAAACGCCACAGGCAGGCGGCGTAAACACAAAGGCGCGGTAATAGGCCTTCCGGTAGTAATAGCAGGTAAAGCGGAAGCCGCCCGGTGCCCAGAGGATGAGGAATGCCGGAGACATCGGCCACCAGTCCACCTCGATCAGGGGTGAATACATGGGGGAAAGATAAGGGCCCCACTGGTAATGATCGCCCTGAAAGGCGGCCCAGGTGGCGTAAACAATAAAAGCCAGCAACCCACAAAGAGTTGCGGCTG
>JAOUPZ010000005.1 GCA_029879595.1 Deltaproteobacteria bacterium
GTAATCCTTGCGCAGCTGACGCACCACCTCAAGGTATGCGGAAACCTCCTCCTCCAGTGACTTGTTGGTGTCAAAGGCCAGCGCGCCCTTGGTCTCATGGGGCACCTTGATGCCGCTGCCGCTGTCGTCTCCGGCGTCCTCATCGGCGCCTTCCAGCCAGGCGTCCCTGTTGGATTCGATCGTTCCTGCCTTGGGGGCGGCCTCCTTGGCCGGCCGGGCTTTTGCGGCTGCCGGTGTCCCGGGTTCTCCCTGTAAATTTTCGCTTTCCATATCGGCAGCCTTTTCAGGCATTTCGGAGGTGTCCTCCTCCTGTGAGGTATCCCTTGATTCCAGCGCTCCGGGAGCGTCACCGGTGGCACCGAGGGTTTTAAGCTGTTTTTCGGCTGATTCAGCCCTGTCGTCTTTGGTAGAAATGAGCTGCTCCTTGACTGTAATTAATTTCTCTTTTTATCATTTCCGGCGGCCTGGGGCCAATAGTAATTTTGCCATCGCTGCGAAGCGCGCCGATGGTGTTTGAGGAGCCGTCAGGCTATTCTGCATCTGATGGGCGGCTGCCGCGCGAGATTGCGCCAATACCCCCCGGTGGCATTATATGCGACACAGGCCTTACCAGGAATTATTTCGGAATATCAGCTTCCGGTCATCCCGGCAAATCTCCCATGAGCCCTTCTGAGGAAAAAACCCGTGTAATATACGCCGAGGTCGCGCTGAACGTGCCTCTCCGGCGGGTTTTTGATTATCGTCTGCCGGGGCATCTGGCCGCAGGCCCGGAATCGGTCCAGCCCGGCTGCCGGGTGATCGTTCCTTTTGGCAGGCGTGTGCTGAGTGGAATCGTGGTGAGTCTCAAGGACTCCTCGGAGCTGGACGATGCGCGGATCAGGGATGTGCAGCGGCTCACCGGGGTTTCTCCGCTGTTCAGCGGCGCCATGCTGCGATTCACGCGCTGGCTGGCCTCGTATTATGTCTGCGGCTGGGGCGAGGTGCTGGAGGCGGCCCTGCCATCCGGGCTGGGTGCGTTGTTCCGCACCAGCTTCAGGGCGCGTGAATTTCCCTGGTCAACGGCGCGGCTGGCGGGCCTGCCGGAAGACGTGAGGGAGTGGCTGTCCGAGCGGAAGGAATGGACCGAAGCCGAGTGGACCCGCAAGGCTTCCGGGGCGGAGGCCCGGAACTGGCTGAAAACCGCATTGCAGCCGGGGGGGGCGGTGGAGGCCCGCCATGAGTTTGCCGGCACCCGGGCCCGTCACCTTACCGAACGCTGGGTGCGCCTGCGGGAAAACCCGCCCCCTGAGGCGCTTCAGGAAGCGCGGGATCGTGGCCGGCCGGGACGGGAAACCAAGGCCCAGCGGATCATCAGGGCCCTGCGGGAGGAGGGGGATTTGCCCCTGGCCCGGCTGGGGGCGCTCATGGGCAATCCGGGGGAGGCCGTGCGGAGGCTTCTGGAAAAGGGACTGGTGGAGGTGGAGGAACGCCGGGCCGCCCCCAGGGCCCAGCCCGGGCAGGACACCCCGCCGGAGGACTTCCTGGAACTGAACGGGGAGCAGGCCCTGGCCTACGGGCAAATCCGCCAGGCCCTGGATGTTTCCGGTGGCTCTGGGGGCACCGGGGGCTCCGCTGGCTACCGGGGATTTCTGCTGGAAGGGGTCACCGGCAGCGGAAAGACCGAGGTGTATCTGCACGCAGTGCGCCGCACCCTGGAACTGGGCCGCACGGCCCTGGTGCTGGTGCCTGAGATAGCCCTAACGGCCTCCATGGTGAGGCGCTTCCGCTCCCGCTTCGGCCCCACCGTGGCGGTGCTGCACAGCGGGATGAACGAGGGCGAGCGCTTCGAGGCCTGGAACGAGATCCGCGAGGGCCGGGCCAGGATAGTAATCGGGGCCCGCAGCGCCGTGTTCGCGCCCCTGGACGACCTGGGGCTGGTGGTAGTGGACGAGGAGCATGACGGCTCATACAAGCAGGACGAGACCCCCCGCTACAACGGGCGGGACGCCGCCATGATGCGGGCCGCCCAGGGGGGTGCCGTGGCCGTGCTGGGCTCGGCCACTCCCTCCATGGAATCCCTGCGCAATGTGCGGCTGGGCAAGCTCGAACTGTTAAGACTGGAGCACCGGGTGGAGGCGCGGCCCCTGCCCCAGGTGGACATGGTGGACATGCGCGTGGCTCCCCGCATGAGCGGTCTGCCCCTGTTCAGCAAGGCCCTGTGGCAGGCCCTGCGGGATAACCTGGTGGCGGGCGGGCAGTCCATCCTGTTCCTCAACCGCCGGGGGTTTGCCACCCTGGCCCGCTGTGGGGCCTGCGAGGAAACCCTGCTGTGTCCCCACTGCTCCATCACCCTGACCTACCACCACGGCCAGGGAAGACTGCGCTGCCACCGCTGTGATCACTCCCAGGGTAGCCCCCGGCTCTGCCCGGCCTGCGGGCACGAGAGCATGGAGCACATGGGTGTGGGCACAGAGCGCGTTGAGCAGGAGGTGCAGCAGCTTCTGCCGCGGGCCCGGGTGCTGCGCATGGACAGCGACACCCTGCGCCGCCGGGGGGAACTGGAACGGATGATGGACGGCATCCGCCAGCGGCGCTTCGACATCATCATAGGCACCCAGGTGCTTTCCAAGGGGCATGACTTCCCCCACATCACCCTGGTGGGGGCGGTCTGTGCGGACATCTCGCTGAACATTCCGGACTTCCGGGCCCCGGAGCGCACCTTCCAGTTGCTGACCCAGATGGCCGGGCGCGCCGGCCGGGGAAATATCCCGGGGCGGGTGATCATCCAGACATACAACCCCCGGCACTATGCCCTGAGCCACGTCACCGCCCACGACTCCGTTGCCTTTGCCGCGGCCGAGCTTGAAATCCGGGAGAACTCCGCCAGCCCCCCCTTTTCCTCACAGGCCCTGGTCTGGCTCAGCTCGCCGGACCAGCCCGAGGCCCAGGCGCTGGCCCGTGAGGCCGCGGTGCGGCTGCGCGAGGCTGCCGGGGAACTGGAGCGGCAGGACGGGGAGCGCTTCCGGGTGCTGGTGCTGGGTGAGGAGGAGGCCCCCATCCGGCGCATCAGGGACCGCCACCGCTTTATGGTGGCCCTGCGTTCCGCTGCGGCCGGCCCCATCCACCGGGCGCTGGATATGGCCTTCGGGGAATCCGGTTCCCGGATAAAGGTGCCCGCCCGGGCCCGCCTGGTGGTGGATATGGACCCCTACAACCTGCTCTGAGCATCCCCCGGGGAAAATCAATTCTTGCCAGCGGTCCGGCCGGGGTACTATAATTTTATGCTGATCAGATGTCTTCCCGCAGGGCCCGGCTTTTCGGGAAGACGACCCGCATCCTTGCGGGGATTGGCCCAATTTCGCGGAGCAGCGGGCTTCGTGGAAGACCATAACGAGGGGCTGGCTGCGCCGGTCGCGAAACATTTCAAATGTAAAACCAGGAGAACAATGGCAAGTGCGAATGTGGTTGATTTGAATGAGAGCAACTTTGAAACCGGGATAAGCAACGGCCTGACCCTGGTGGACTTCTGGGCCGAGTGGTGCGCGCCCTGCAAGGCACTGGCTCCCGCCATGGACCAGCTGGCGGATGAGTTCAATGGTCGTATCAAGGTGGCCAAGGTGGATATTGATTCCAACCCCCAGATTCCCACCCGGTTCGGCATCAGGGGCATTCCCACGGTGATCCTGTTCAAGGACGGCCAGCAGTTGGAAATGTTCGTGGGGAACAATCCCCAGAAAGTGCGGGAAATGGTGGAAAGGGCGCTCTGATACCCCCTGGGACCTGTTGCGGGCAGAGGATTTCCGGGCGTCATTGCGGCGGTTTCCGCCGTTTGGGATGCGTCCGGTATCGTCCCGCGTTCAAAGTTCCGCGTTTTCAGCCTGCACAGGAAACCATCCGGACCAAGCCATGCGACAAGACTCCGCCCAGGTGAATGGACAGTCCGCGGGGCGATATCCCACCCACGCCCATGATGGCCGGCCCCTGGAAAACATGGCCCTGGTCATCGCCTACGAGGGTGGTCCGTTCATGGGCTGGCAGGTGCAGCCCCACGGGGAGTCCGTCCAGGGGCAGCTGGAACAGGCGCTGGCCACCATCACCCGCCTCCGGGTGGGTGTGGTGGGCGCGGGCCGCACCGATTCGGGCGTTCATGCCCTGGGTCAGGTGGCCAATATCCGCCTGCCCGCCGGAACCGACCAACTGGCGCTTCTCAAGAGCCTGAACGGGCTGCTGGCCCCCCATATATCAGTCCGCGGGATCATTCCGGTGGAATGGGGCTTCCACGCCCGGCATTCCGCCCGGGGCAAGGTGTACCGCTACCACATCCAGAATAAAGTATATCCGGCGGCCTTCTCCCGCGATCATTCCTGGTGGCTCAAATCGGCGCTGGATGTCTCCGCCATGCGTGCCGGCGCGGAGCATCTGCTGGGAACACACGATTTTTCCTCCTTCCGGGCCCGGCACTGCGAGGCCCCCACAACCGTGCGCACGCTCAGCCGGATCGAACTGACCGAGGGAGACTGGCCGGACAGCACGCTCCGGCTGGAGATCGAGGGAAACGCCTTTTTGCAGCACATGGTGCGGATAATCACCGGGACCCTGGTGGCGGTGGGAAAGGGAAGGCTGGCCCCGGACGGGGTTCGGGGAATCCTGGAATCATGCAGCAGGGACGCCGCCTTTGCCACCGCCCCGGCTCGTGGGCTGCATCTGCTGAAGGTGTTCTATGATCCCCCGCTCTCTGAGCGGGAAGGGGCCGGCGGACTTTCCACGGGAGAACGGCGGGATGGCTGACCGGTTGCTGAGGGGTCTATATCCGGAGCTGGGCATCCGGTTCGCCGTGACTCAGGCCGCCGGGGTGTGCAACGAGGCCGCCACCCGGCACCGTCCGGACCACCTGGCGGGGTGGCTGCTGGGGGAGGCCCTCACGGTGGCCGTGGTGATGAGCGTGAACCTGAAGGGCGAGGAGAAATACACCCTGCGCTGGCTATATGACGGACCGGCGGGCCAGTTGCTGGCCGATGTCACGACGGGAGGACGGGTGCGCGGATTTGTGCAAAAGCTTAACCTGCTGGAGGAGGGGCTGGAGACCATCGGGGCGGCCCTGGGCCAGGGGGGGCGGGTGGCTGCGGTGTCCAGCCTGCCGGAAAAGGTGCTGCACACGGGGATAACCAGCGCGGTATTCCAGAATGTGCCCCAGGACATGGCCCACCTGCTCAGTCTGTCCTTTCAGGTGGAATCGGCGCTGGCGGTGGGATTGATTCTCCCCATCCCGGCCGGGAGCAGCCGGCCGGACGCCCCTGAAGGCCATAACGGGCTGGGGCTGCGCTTTGAATCCGCGCTGGGAATCCTGCTTCAGGCCATGCCCGGCGCTGATCATGAACGCTTTGGAAAACTCCGGGCGACCATTGAGAGCCCGGGGTTCACCACCTGGCTGGAGGAGGCCCCCCGTGACTGCCTGGAGGTGCTGGAAAAGGCCGGCGGCGGGGAGGCTTTTCAGGTGCTGGAGGAGGGGGCTCCGGAATTTTTCTGCGGATGCAGCCGGGAAAAGGTGGAGAATGTGCTGCACATGATGGAGCATGAGGAAATCCAGTCCCGGCTGCTGGAGGAAAACCGGTTGCGTGTGCAATGCCACTTTTGCGGGGAGTCCTACGAGTTTACTCCCGATGACCTTGCGATCCTGAATATAGGGGGGGATGCCGGCCACGGCTGAACGGCAAAACGGCGCTAATCTCGGAAGGCTGACCATGGGAAAAAGGGAGCGGCGACAATTTGCAGCGCGGGGGCGGGGGGCGTGGTTTGCCATGCCGGTCGTCCTGTGCTTCAGGGTGCTGGCCGGGTTGCTGGTCCTGCTGCTGCTGGCCCTGCCGCTTTCGCCGCCCGCCCGGGCCCTGGACGCCAATGTGGAGGCGCCCTCGTTCACCTTCGACCGCAAGCTCAACCGCTACATATACACAGACGCCAAACTGACCCTGGGCAGCCTGGTGCTTTATGCCGATTCACTGGCCGTCCTGCCCGCCGAAGGCAAGATAAAGGCCGAGGGGCGGGTGCGGTTCGTCAACGGCACCCTTTACGGCAACGCCCGCAGGCTGGAAATGAGCACCCAGGACAAAAGCGGCGTGCTGGAAGACGCCTCTTTGTTCGACTCGGCCACCGGATACCGGATGGAGGCCGAGACCATGGAAATGGCGGGCGACGGCTCCTTTTACCTCAAGGGCTGCTCGCTGACCACCTGTCCCCCGGAGGTGATCGGCTGGCGGCTGGATACCCGGACGCTTGAGATAACCGGGGGCGACCTGGCCATCTCGCGGAACACCACCCTGCGCATCGGAGTTGTGCCGGTGCTCTGGCTGCCCATTTTCGCCTGGCCCACCGCCCGCGAGCGCCAGAGCGGATTTCTGGTGCCCCGGCTGGTGCGTCATTCCTCCTCGCTGGAACGCCTGAACCTGGGCTGGCGCCTGAAGGTTCCCCTGTTCATCGCCCTGGACCCCGAGCACGACATCACCCTGGAGCCGGAGCACCTGCAAAAACGTGGGCCGGCGCTGGGGGCGGAGTATCAGTACGCCTTTTTTCCCGGAATGAGGGGCCGGGCGAGGCTGTGGGGGATCAGGGAGCAGTTGGCCCGCAACCCCGAAACCGAAAACGACTTCCTGGCGGGTACGGGCACATCTCCGGGAACCATCGACCCCTATCCCCGGCGCTCTCTGGGCGAGTGGACCCACAGCATGAGCATGGGTTCTCCGGGGCGGCTCACCGCCGAGTACGCCCACGGCTCCGACGGGCAGGTGTACCGGGAATACGAGCAGTCCGCCGAATACCGGCCCTATCGCTCCTGGCAGGGCGGAACGACCTGGCAGACCGTTGCCGGGGATTTTTCGCTCAGCGCCGAACACCGGCCCGAATATGTGGCCGAATCGCTGTTTGCCGACAGCGAAACCTGGACCACCCGGGCCACGACCCCGCGGATCAATCACCTGGCCGGTTACCGCCTGGGTGCAAGGCCCTTTCTGGCCGTGCCCCTGGGGCTGGAGCTGGGTCTCGGGCAGGCCCGTTATACGGTTGACGAGGGCCTTAGTGGCGAGATGCTTCTTTCGGAGCCGGGACTGACGGTTCCCCTGGAACTGGGTGCGGGGGTGAGGTTCAGGGGGCGGGTATCCCGGCGCCTGGTCCGGCACTCGGCCCTGGAGGAATATGTGCCGCCGGGGGAAACAGCAGCGGAGCCGCAGGAGCAATCCTTTGGCCAGCAGACGGTCTCGGCGGAACTGGGCTGGACCCTGGGCCGGACATTCTATCCCCGGGGCGGCTCCTACGAGGCTCTGCGCCACCGCATAACCCCCCGGGTGGTCTTTTCCTCCCGCTCCGACGTGCCGCAGCCCTACGAGGGCCAGGTGCTCTACCCCCGCTCCGCCATGAAGGTGCTCGCGCTTCGCCTGGACAATGTGCTGCTGGGCCGACCCGCCCCGCAGTCCACCGGGGATGAGCCGGCTCCCGCAACCGTCGCTCCCGGATCGGTCCGGCCTGCCCGGGAGCTTTTGCGGCTGGATATTATCCAGCGCTACAACCTGATGCTGGCCGACAGGGACTATCTGCCCCAGGGGCCGCGGCTGCCCCGCCCCGGAGAGACACACCCCGGTGAACCGATGCTGCCCCTGCGGCTGGAAGGGGAGCTTTCCTGGGGAGGGCTGGAGGTGGACACCCTGGCCGACTATCACCACCAGCGCGGGGAGATGACCCGCTCCCGGTTTGCCGGGGGGGTGCGCTGGGGGGAATCCGGCCGCTTCAACATGGCCTACCATTACAACGCCTTCACCTACCGCACGCCGGAAGACGAGCTGATACCCCGGGCCAGCAGCCTGGAAATGGGGACCTCCACGGGGCTGGGCAGCTGGCTGTCCATAAGCCTGGATGGCCGGTTCAACCTGAAGGATGATCCGCCCCCGCTGGGCAGAAGGCTGGACAGGGCCTCCGCGGTGCTGCATTACCATCCACGCTGCTATTCCCTGCGGGTGGCGTATGTGGAAAAGGTGGTTTCCACGGAGGAGGAGGGACGCACGCGCTACTTTGTGGAGCGGCAGGTCACGGTGCGATTCGATATAACCTCGCTGGTAGCCGGGGAGCCGCTGCCGCCCCGCCCCTTTGAATAACCGGTCATGAGCATAACCGGTCATTACAAGCCATCTCGAAATAAACAATTTGGGGGCTTTGTCCCCCGTTTTTGCCCATGGGCAACTTCAGCCCCAGCAGGGGCCGGCACTCTAGACCGCTGCCCCCTGCGCCCGCTTTAACGGAGCGTAAAATTGTATTTTATTGTTTTAATGGGCGTTACTGGGGTGAAGTGAAGGGGTTCGCCAACCCCTTCCGGGGGGTGCCGGGGGGCAGCGCCCACCGGCCCGCCGGAGGGATAATATTTTTTTGAGATAGCTTTAAGCATAACCGGTCCTGGCCGGATCAGTCGCCCGGTTTCCCGCCCGCGTCCTGGCCGGACAGCTCCCTGGCCCGCCTCTGGTAATATTCCAGGGGTGCCTCCCCGGCTCCGCTTCCTTCCCGGGCCAGCACCAGGGCTCTCTGAGCCGCCTGCCGGGCCTGCTCGACATGGCCCAGCCTGTGATGGGCCTCGGCCAGGGTATCCCAGATATAAGCGCTCTCGCTGCCCAGGATGGCCATCTGGGCCAGCCGCAGGCCCTCCTCCAGGTCCTCCCTGGGGGGATTCTGGTCCGTGACCATGATCCAGGCCAGGTTGTTCAGGGTCACCGGATCATCGGGCGTGACCATCAGGATCAGGTTCAGATAGCGCCGGGCCTCCAGGTTGTTTCCCGCATCCATGGCCCGCGAAGCCATGAAGTTCAGCAGGTTCAGGTCCTTCCTCTGCGGTTCCACTATCCTGTCCGCGCGGTGGGCCAGGGCCCGTTCCGCCAGCCAGAGCTGCACATCGGAGGCGAACAGCACCCCCTGGGAAAGGATGCCCGCCCCCAGCAGGACCAGCAGGGCCAGCTTGACCCGGCGCACCTGCCGGTCGTGCTCAGGCAGGGTTTCCGGCTGTCCTTCCGCCCCCCTCAGATATTCCACCCGCCGGTCTATTCCGTAGTGGTGCCAGTTGTCCCGGGCCACGGGAATGCCGTTGAGATGAGCCACCTTGTAGATGGCCCGGCGGAACGGCTCCAGCCCCACGCTCCGGCAGGCGTTGCCGTCCGCCTGCCGCTCAAAGGCCCGGCTCACATAGCCCATCCCGAACCGCAGGAACAGCAGCAGGGCCGCCAGTTCCAGGGCCACGTTGACCCACAGGGGAAAGCCATCCCCGCTGAGCCGGGTGAACCAGAACAGCAGGGTCAGTGCGGTCTGCACCAGCAGAAGGAATCCCAGGATGGAACCCAGCAGATACCACAGATGGTGGTACCGCAAATGCGCGGCCTCGTGGGCGGTCACCGCCCGCAGCTCGTCTTCCTCAAGATGCTGGGCCAGGGAGTTGCTCATCAGCAGGAACCGCAGACGGGGAAACAGCCCTATCACTCCGGCGGTGGCCACCCCGGATATATAATCCGGCCAGGACAGTACGTCGGCGACCCGCACACCGTTGGCCGCCAGTTCCGCCCGCACAACCGCGTCGGCCCGTTCGGAGTGCAGGGGCTTCAGCCCCCAGCATACCCGCACCAGCCAGGGCATGAGCATGGAGGCCGTGAGCAGCATCAGTGACAGGAACACCAGCGGCTCAAGATAATCGGGCAGCAGGCCGCTCCAGTCGGCCAGGGGATGAAAGCCCATGGCCAGCGCCGACAGCAGTACCAGGGGCAGGGGAAGCCGCAGCGAGGCGGCAAGCTGGCCGGCCTGGGCCCGCCACAGGGCCGGTTTCCAGGGCGCATAGGGGTGCAGGGCCAGTCCGTCGGCGATCCAGAAGTTCAGCAGCAGGGCCCAGATGGAAGCTTCGCGGGCCATCCAGGAGGGCCAGCCCAGGGTGGCCAGATTCTGCGGCAGGTTCGTCAGGCTCAGGCCCCAGAACCAAAATCCGAGCAGCAGAATTCTGCGCCGGGACAATCCGGAGGCCCCCCGGGGGCCCCCCACCACCGACGGCAGATGTCCCAGCATCAGCCCCAGTACCGGCAGGGCCGCATAGACCAGGGCGGTGATATACACCGGATGGCCTGTGTGCGGCTGGATGTCCTCCAGTCCGGTCAGGGCGGCTGCGCCCGCCAGGGCGATCAGATGTGGCAGAAAGGGCAGGAACATTTTTCAGCAAACTCCAGGGCACCCCCGGAGGGCGGCATCAGTGATTATAACCAAGGCCGAACAGCACCCGGCTGTGGGAAACCAGCGGCGTCCCGCCCCAGTAGGGGGAGGCAGCCAGCGTGAACGAGGCCACCAGGGTCTCGCCCAGGAAAATGGTGAGTCCGAGCCGCGCCGGGATGAACGGTTCGATGCGGTGGCGGTAATCACCGTCTTCGTAGTCCACCAGGGCGTCCATCACTCCCAGGCCCAGGCCCAGTCCCAGGGCCAGATGCCGGCCCATGTGGAAATTCAGCACGGGGATCAGGGTGGCCTCGTGCACTGAAACAGCCCTGATATCCTTTGCGGTGGGCAGCCACCGGGCCTGGGCCATGGAAAGAGCCCAGGTGAAATAAACACGCTTGCGGGCGAAGGACCCGGCCACATATCCAAACCCGGTGTTGCGGGTGAATTCGGCCCGGGAGTCTCCCTGAGGGCGCAGCAGCACCGGGACTTCATAAACGTCGTGATCGGGGGCGAAGGCCTCCCTGCCGGTGGAAAAACGGTTGAAGATATTATCGTCCGTTGACCCCTGGCTGTTGTCCTGTTCCCGGTCCGCCTGAAGGCTGGGCGATATTCCAGTTACCGGGGCGGATAGCAGGCTGAATGACCGGCCAGGGAGGGATAAGTCCTGGGCCCGTGCCTGCGGCTGCATCCACAGGAACACACCGGCCGCCAGCAAAAGTGCAAACAATGCCCTGGCGCCTGAAAGAGGCCGGGCCGGGCGGCTGCCGCAATCCGCGCCCCGCTGATCCGTCGGAATCGCCCCGCTGCGGACCCGGAAATCGTTTCTGCAAGGATGCACCTGATAATACCCGGGGAAGTTCTAGGCCGTGAGTGTCCATCTCGCATGGACATCCTGCCCCCATGGCTTTCCATGGGAACACGTTTCAAGGATTGATACTACTCCCTGTGGGGGCCGCTGTCAGCCGTGCAGGTTTTCCGGGCCGTTTTCCTGTGATTTATCCGGCGCGGGCTGCTGCTCCGGACCATCAGGCGCCCCGCCGGGGCCGGGCTGCTCCGGGGGTGTTCCGTTCAGCCTGTTTTGCGCCTCCAGTATCTCCGAAGGCAGGCTGGGCTCCTGCCGGTCTGGGGGTGTGTCCTGGGGGGATGAAGGAGGGTCAGCCTGCCGCCCGACCGGTCCGCCGGCCTGCTGTGATTCTACCTCCCCCCCGGGCTTTTCAACGTGCGTTTCAGTTCCGGCGCGGTAGTTGTGGGGCAGGCGCAGGGCTCCCCTGAAATCCGCCTGATCAAACATGTCCTCGCTCATCACCGTGTGGGAAAGGTCCACTCCATCCCAGCTCACGTTGTCGATCTGGCAGTCCTCAAACACCACCCGGTCCATGCGCGCGCTCCTCCACTGGGTGCCGGATAGATTGCACTGGCGGAATATGACGTTGCTCAGGGAACTCTGGGCCAGGGAGGCCCCCCGCAGGTCGCAGTCAACGAACAGGTGGGGCTTTTCCTCCCGGGAGAGCGTGATCCTTCGCAGATCGGTGGATATGAAAAGGCACTGCTCATACAGATGGAGGCCCGTAAAGACCACCTCGGCGAAGGCGCAGCGTGAAAGATCCTGCCCCCGGAGGCGCCCTCCGGGCAGGGCCTGTATGCTGAAGCTGTGGTCTTCATACCGGCGCGCTCTTTTGGGCAGTTCGGGAACGCTGAAATCGTGCTGGCGAAGTGAACCCTGGTTGGCCAGGGGCGAGGGATTGAGCTGGTTGTTCCAGGAACCCTGCCGGGCCTGGATATTCCCATTCTCCTGTCCGTTGGCGCTTTTGGAAGTTTTCCTGGCGTTGCGGCGCAGTTCCTCGGCCTGGGCCATCAGTGTTTCCACCACATCCGGCTTGATCACACCCTGTTCGTACATATCGTCCAGGGTCATCTGATCCCTGATCCGGGTTTTCTCCCATTCACCCTCCACGACCTTCTGGCGTCGCTGGTAGTTCTTGCGGGCCTTGTCATAGCCCCGGCGGTGGTGGCGTCTTTTCCAGGGGCTCAGCCGGGCCAGTTCCTCGTGCAGGGTCTTCCATTCCTCCCAGGCTTTTTCCAGGTCCTGAAAGGCCAGAAAATAATCCTTATGCTCGTGGAAGGCCTTCTCCTCCAGTCCTTTGAGGCGGTATTCCAGGTGACGGATTTCAAACTCGACCGCGTCACGGGCCTTGCCGGACTTGGGCAGAAAGGCCCGCAGGCGCTTCAGGAGCTGCTTGGGGATGTCCTGCGATTTGGTGGAGAGCTTGGTGGGCAGGGGCCGCGATACCCGGAACCGACCATGAAAAAACAGGTCGCGCACCAGTACCATGACCATGATCAAACCGAGAAACACGGTAATGCCCAGCGAATAGGCTGCAAATTCCAGTGCTGTTTCCATCCGACCTCGTTGGGCGCTGGCGCCCGGTGTCTGATTCCGCAGGGTACACGGCTACCCGGTTCGATCCTCCCGGACCGGTCCGGACCCCTGTCAGCGGAAAAAGGTTTTTCGCTGCCGGTTGTTTCAACCACGTCCATTCAGTTACGCTATGAGTTGTTAATACCCGAAACGGAGTCGGATTCCTACTCACAGGGCCAAAATCGGCATGATCAGCATGTCAAAAGACTTTATTTTATTGCACATTTCGGACCTGCATCTGCATCGGCTGCCCTTAAATCCACTCAAATACCTTTCAAAGCGCGTGCTCGGGATGAGCAATCTGGTGCTGCGCCGGGCCCGGGAGTTTCCGCTGCAACGCGCTAAAAGCCTCGTGGAGCAGATATCAGCCAGTCACTGGGATCACCTGCTGATCACGGGCGACCTGACACAGCTGGGTTTTCCCGAGGAGTTCCGTCTGGCCCGCGAGGTGCTGGCTCCGCTGCTGGAGCGTGGCCCGGAAAAGGTGACAGTGTTGCCGGGAAACCACGACAGGTATGTCGCGGAAGCCACACCCGGGGGGGCCTTCACCCGGTTTTTCGGGGAGTTTGCGCCGGTGGAAGGTCCGGCCGGGGGAATCCTGACCCGGCATTTGGCTGGCCCCTGGCATCTGGCCGGCTGGGATAGCGCGGCCCCGGCACCCTGGTTTTACGCCTCCGGCACGGTGCTGGAGCAGGCTCTGGAGGCCACCCGGGACTGGCTGGAGAGGCTGCCCCCCGGTTCACGGGCCATGGTGGCCAATCACTACCCGGTCGTGTTTCCTGCGCCCCATGCCTACAAACCCCGGCATGATCTCATCAACAATTCACGGCTGGAGGACTGGCTGCAGGAGGCCCCGGTGAGCCTGTATCTGCACGGGCACATCCACCACAACTGGCGCGTAATTCTGCCCCGCCCCCTCAATCCCCTGGGCGATCTCGTCATTGTCAACTCAGCCGCCTCGACCCGGCTGCCACGCCCCGGCGAGGTCTCATCCTATCACCGGATTGTGCTGCGGGAAGCGGATTTTGAAGTGCAGCCGGTGCGGCTGGACTGAGAGCCAGCCGGCCTGCCGGGGGGCGGCCCCGGGGAGGGGCGGTCTCAGCGGGGCGGCAGATTCTTGGGGCTCAGGTAATGCAGGGCCAGGGCTGCTCCCAGCAGGTAGGTCAGCCAGTGGTGAGCCTGGCGGGCCCAGTTCCAGGTGTGCTCCCAGTAGATGAGAATCAGCACCCCGGACAGGATCAGCACCGCCGCCGACAGCAGTTGCAGCCCGCCGGAAATGGTGATGCCGGTGACCCGGCGCAGCCAGTCGGAGTGGGCGTTGACGTGATCCCAGGCATACAGCGGGAACAGCACCAGGAAGAACAGGCCTCCGTAAATGTGCAAAAGGGAACTGAGCTTGCGGCCGGGCAGGGTGAACTCGAAGATCCTGGCCATGGCGATGGCCACGCCGGTGGCGATCAGTATTATTACCAGGGTGACGATGATTTTTCTCATGACGATGCCGAATCAGGTTGTAGCGTGCCGGTTTTTATCAGGTCGCCTCAGGGAGCGGTTTTTTCGGGCCACCGGCATTCTACCGAGATCACGCAGGCCGGGCAATCCGGCCGGCGGGCCTTGCACACATAGCGCCCGTGCAGAATGAGAAGGTGGTGGGCGTCGCGCAGATATTCCGGGGGCGTTATTTCCAGCAGCCGTTCCTCCACCTGGCCCACGGTTTTGCCGGGAGCCAGCCCGGTGCGGTTGGCCACCCGGAACACATGGGTGTCCACGGCCAGGGTGGGCTGGCCAAAGGCCACGTTCAGGATCACGTTGGCGCTCTTACGGCCCACTCCGGGAAGTTCCTCCAGCTCCTCGCGGCTCCGGGGCACCTGCCCGGAGTGCCTCTCCAGGATGATGCCGGCGGCTCTGACAAGGTTGCGGGCCTTGGTGGGGGCCAGTCCGATGGTGCGGATGGCCTGTCGCAGTCCCTCTTCCCCCAGTTCCACGATGCCCCGGGGTGTGCCATGGCTGGCAAACAGCTCCCGGGTGACAAGGTTCACCGATTTATCGGTGGCCTGTGCGCTGAGCACCACCGCCACCAGCAGCTGAAAGGGCGAACCGAACTCCAGTTCGGGGCGGGGGGGCGGACCCCCCGCGGAAAGCAGCGCATATAGTCGCGCGGCGGACTGACGGTCTGGCGGAGCCGGCAGGCTCAAGCCTCCTCCATGAAGTCCCGGTGGACGACCTGCAGGCCGGTCTCGGTGTCCGTTTCCTTGATGACGCAGGATATATTGATCTCCGAGGCGCCCTGGGAAATCATTTCGATGTTCACCCCGCAGGAGGCCAGGGCGGAGAACATTCTCCCCGCGGTGCCCACCGAGTAGGCCATGCCCTCGCCCACCATGGCCAGGATGGCCCGGCCGGAGTTGACGGAGACGGTACCCAGCGGTTCCAGCACCTTGAGGGCCTTCTCCACATCCTCCTCCCGGTCGATGGTGAAGGAGATGCTCACCTCGGAAGTGGAGACCAGGTCCACCACCACCCCGGCGTCCGCCAGCCCCTGGAACACCCGGGCCAGAAAGCCGTAGGCGTTGTACATGCGGTTTGAACTTAGGCTGATGACGGTGATGCCCCGCTTGGCGGTGACGGCCGTGACGCGCTTTTGCTGCTTTTCATCGTTGCGGATCACCGTACCCGGACTTTCCGGATTGAAGGTGTTCTTGATCCTGATGGGGATGTTGGCGGCCACCACGCGCTCCATGGTGAACGGGTGCAGCACCTCAGAGCCGAAGTAGGTGAGTTCCGAGGCCTCGGTGGAGGAAATCTGGCGCAGCACGCGGGCGTTTGGCACCCGCCGGGGGTCGGCGGTGAATATGCCGTCCACCTCCTTCCAGACCTGCATTTCCTCCGCCACGTTGTGGCCCAGTCCGGCGGATATGAGCGAGGCGGTGAAATCAGTGTAGCCCCGCCCCACTGTCCTGAGAAGTCCGCCCGGAACCATGCCGAAAAATCCGGTGACCACGGGGACCTCGCTGCCTTCAGGATGACACATTTTTGCCAGGTGCCCCTGCAGGCGGTAGAAGAACGAGGGGTCCACCTCGTGCTTCTGCTCGGGCACCACCCCGCCCAGATCCACGAATCTGGAGGTGGTCCCCATGTCTTCCAGGGTGGCCGCCAGCAGGCGCGCGCTGAGCTTTTCGCCGGTGGCCATCAGGATGTCCTGGGAGCGGCTGGAAAGCTCGCGGATAACCGCCACGGCTTCCAGGAACCTTCCCAGCTGGGTCAGCTCGTTTTTCAGGAACTGGCCTACGTCCCGCTGGATATCCGGGTTGCTGACCGCCACATTCAGGGCCTGCAGGTGGTTGTTCTCGATGCTTTCCAGGGTGCTGGCGAACTCCTGGCCGGATAAGGCCAGCTCGGAAGCCTTGAGAAGAAGTGAGGTGGTGCCCTCGGCCTTGACCGTGCCGCTCATGGCCGATACCACGGCTATGACGGGATTGTTCCGCCTGGTTTCCGAGATGATCTCGGCCACTGCGCGCAGCCTTTCCCCCGTTCCCACGGAGGTTCCGCCGAATTTCTGTACAATTATGCCCATTTCTGTTGCCGGTTTTTCGGTGTGAATCCCCCTGCTGAAATCCCCCGGTCCGTGGGACCGCGGAACTCCTTCCCAGTGTTTTTTAGTTCTTTATGGATATAAAAGTATTCCCGGCCGCCCCTGATGGTCAATGCGGGCGAAACGGCAGGGGAAAAACTCTTCTGTCCGTAATCCAATGATGCACTTAAAAAACCGGTGCTTCAATTGGGAAAATTGCCTGGAGGGCAATTTGGAAGACCAAACCGCGGCCGGATGCAGTGCGTCTTTGGCCCACCACCCCGCAGTCTACCGGTCTTCGAAAAAGCTGCGCAGACCCACGGCGGTGTCCTGCACATGGAAGGGCACCACTTTCAGAGCCGTTGCACCCTTCTTGATCCAAAGGTGCACCATGGAGACGGTTGATCCGTCGGGCAGGGACAGGCTGGGGGCCTCCTCGCCGTACATGATGTCCGACACCAGAAACTCGTAGTAGAACGCCTGGCTGCTTGCCGGGTCGTTGAGCAGCAGGACTTTGCCCGTAATGGGGCTGTTGCGCGGTGAACCGGTGAACTGAACGGCCAGCTTGCGCAGCCGCTCCGGGCTGCCCCGGTAGGGTTCAAGCTGATATTTCTCGATTACGGCTACTGGTTCCATGCCTTTTCCTGTTGTCATTTTGGTGCCATCTCCCGCCCGTGATCCTCCTGGGGCGGAACGCCGGCGGGAGGGATTATCCCCGGTGCATGTTTTACAGGAAAATTGTAGCAACCACCCCCGGACCTGGCAATGCCACTGATGAGCTACCGGCCGTCCGGATCGAAAAAGCCTTCGCCGCAGTCCCCGCGCCCGGAAATAGGGAATTGTGTTAGCCGCGCCCGGGGCGTATCATTGTCCGATAGGTCCGACGGCTGAACTTTATCCGACCCCGTGGAGTCATATTATCTGAATGGAGATGACAGGGCCAAAGGACTCCATTGAGTCAGGGCATGTGGATTCCCGGCAAAATGCCAGTGCAACCCGCCCGCGAGTATTGATAATTCACAGAACAAGGTTTCCGATGAAAGATTTTCTGATTGCCAAACCCGCTGCCAGGGGAACAACACAGGCCCCGATCAGGCTGTTGATGGCGCTGCTGCTGGCGGGCCTTTTGCTGGCGGGATTTGCCGGCGGGGCCATGGGCCAGTACAGCGACCAGGTGAAAAAGGATATCGAGGTGCTGCGCAGGGCCTCCAAGGCCCGGGCCGCCATTGTAAAGGTGGTCAGTCCCTCGGTGGTGCATATCAGTGTGGAAAAGGTGGTCCACAATGGCCCCGAGGAGGGCGAGGACCCCTTTGACGATGAGTTTTTCCGGCGGTTCTTCGCGCCCCGGATGCCCTTTCCCCCCAAGCCGGACAAGCAGCGCGGCCTGGGTTCCGGTTCCATTGTGGATAAAAAGGGCTATGTGCTGACCAACAACCATGTAATCGAAGATGCCGACAAGATCATCGTAAAGCTGAAGGACGGCCGGGAGTTCGAGGCCAAGCTGGTTGGCGCCGATCCGGCCAGTGATCTGGCCGTGGTCAAGGTGGACGCCAAGGATCTGCCCGTGGCCAGCCTGGGAAACTCGGACCAGCTGGAAGTGGGCGAAACGGTGCTGGCCATCGGCAATCCCTTCGGGCTGGAACAGACGGTGACCCAGGGCATTGTGAGCGCCAAGGGAAGATCGTCCGTGGGGGTGACCGATTACGAGGACTTCATCCAGACCGATGCGCCCATCAATCCGGGCAACAGCGGCGGTCCCATGATCAACCTGGATGGGGAGATTGTCGGGGTGAACACGGCCATTTTCAGCCGCACCGGCGGCAACATGGGCATCGGCTTCGCCATCCCCATCAACATGGCCCGCAAGATCATGGATCAGCTGATCGCCTCGGGTCGCGTCGTCAGGGGCTACCTGGGGGTAGTCATCCAGGAAGTCACCCCTGAACTGGCTCCCGCCCTGGGGCTGTCCAGCACCGAGGGTGTGCTTATCGCCAACATCGGCCCGGATTCCCCGGCCCTGAAGGCCGGCATGGAGCGCGGTGACGTGGTTACCACCTTTAACGGCAAGAAGGTGAACACCACCAATGAATTGCGCAACACTGTGGCCGCCGTCTCGCCGGGAGCCGTGGTGCCCGTGGAGGTTGTCCGCAAGGGCAAGAAAATCACCCTCAAAGTCCAGGTAGGCGAACAGCCCGGAGACATGAGGGCCGCCATCGAGGGCCGGGAGGAACCAGGAGAACAGGAAGCGCAGGTAAAGTCCGTGGAGGAAAAGCTGGGCATGGAGGTGGCCAACCTCACCCGGGACATCGCGGCGAAACTTAATTATCGCGGCCAGAAGGGCGTGGTTATCACCGGTGTCGACCCCCAGGGAATTTCCGCCGAGGCCGGACTGCGCGAGGGAATGCTGATCCAGGAGGTCAACAAGGTGCGCATAACCAGCATAAAGGAATTCCGCAAGGTGCTCGATGAGACGCCCGGCGGAAAACACCTGCTGTTGCTGGTCAGGGCGGGGCAGACATCAAGGTTCTTCGGCCTGAAAAAGCCCTGAGCGGCCCCCGGGCCTGCCAGATTCAGGGCTGACGGGCGGCTTCCTCCTGGTGGGTCCGCCAGGCCCCGATCAGGTAGGAGACCACGCCGAAGCTGATGTAGATATCGGCCAGGTTGTTCACGAAGAAGCTGTGGTGATAGAACCGGAAGTGGAAGAAGTCGGTAACCGAGCCGAAAAGGGCCCGGTCTATGAGGTTGCCGAATGCGCCGGGGAGGACCAGCAGAAAGGTCAGTTCAGTCCAAAAGCACATTTCCCGCCGGTGTTTCCACCAGTAATAGGACAGCATTATCACCGCCACCAGGGAGATCATGACCAGCAGCGGGGCCCGGTAGCTGTCATTCAGGTTGCCCAGGAAGCTGAAGCTGACTCCCTTGTTTTCCACATGGGTCAGGTCGATCAGGTTGGGAATCAGGTTGCTGCTTTTATGCAGGGGGATGGCCAGCCTCACCCAGATCTTGCTTATCTGATCTGAAGCCAGCAGCAGGGTCATCACCAAAACAACATTGCGAATGCTAATCAAGGTTTCTCCTCAAATGCGGTGAACGGTCCCAGGGGGTCTCCTGTCCCGGCTGGTGTCAAAAGGCGGCCCTGCCGGGGTGTTCTTCCGCCAGGGGCCTTTGGCGCACACCGGCGGGCAACAAGTATCAAGGTTACTTTGCCCGGGCGCGCCAGCGCAAGGCTCACCGAAGTTTGCCAAGCGCGGGTGGGGCAACATATCATCGGAGTTACCAAATCCGCCCGGTGGAAAACGTGTCCCCCGTTGTCGGATGAGTCAACCCGGCACAGGGGATCAAGGATCGGATGAAACGCCTGCTGTTTTTTATCATGTTCATGGGGCTCTGGCTGCTGGCCTTTTATATGGGCTTTTCCAGCACCACCTCTGATGAACAGGCGCAAAAGCCGTCCCGGCGGGTGCGGGTTATCCGGCAGGACAACCGTATCGCCATGCAGGGCGTGGACATCATCCAGCAGGATAAGAACAGGGTGGCCTGGGAGCTGCACTCGGAGGACGCCTTTTTAAACGATGAACAGGATCAGGCCATTCTAAAGGTGGTCCGGTTCAAGGTGTTTCCCGGTCCGGAGGAGCAAACTCCTGGCGGGGAGGAAGCGATTCATGGCAAATCCAGCCGGGCCGTGCTCAATACCATCACCCAGGACCTGCTGCTGGAAGGCGATGTCATTTTGTTCCAGGGTTCTCATATGGAAATCCGTACCCAGTCCCTGGAGTTCGACCAATCCAATGGTTTCCTCCAGGCTCCGGGGGAGGTCTGGGTCAGCGCCCAGGGAATGATCCACCAGGGCCGAAACCTGAGAATATCCCTGCGGGACAAGAGTCTCCAGCTCGACCAGCCCATGCTCTACCGTTAATCCGCGCCGGGAGGCGCCCCGCCTCCCGGACGGCCCTGCAGCCAGCCAGCCCCCACGCCATATTCTTCCCGGTAGTGTTCCCGCTGTCCCAAAATTATGGAGATTTTGGGAACTGTTACGACATCCGGCGTATACTTAAATAGGTATTTCTGGTAATTGGTCAGCGCACCGTTCATACGACTTCAGGGTGATGCTGCCAGTGGGAGAGAGAGCCAGTTTACCTTGTATAATAAGGCATAAAAGCAATTTAAAGGCTGGGTCGTATTGACCATGGCAGTATACTGGAATTAGTCACAGGGGATTTTCAAATGCTGAAAAACATACAGGATAAAATATTAGTAAAAATTCAGTCATGGCATGTCGGTCTGCTGCTGGCGTTCGCGTCCGTGCTGGTCTTCGTGTTTTTCCTGGCGGGGCCCTCCCAGCGTGAGTATATCCGCCAACAGCAGGAACTGCTGCCCCGGCTGGAGTTGGCCACCGGGATGATGAGCCGCTTTGGCCAGAAGGACGCCGCCTGGCACCTGCAGGGCAACCTGCTGAGCCAGGACAACACCGAGCTGGTTGAGATCAAAAGGAGCTATGGCCGGATGACCGCCAGCTTAAAGCGGTATCGGACCATGGGGGGGGTATCCGCCGGGGAAATGCTCATTCTCGACGAGATCGAAACAGCGCTGAATAAATATAACAAGGCTGTTGATGAGGTTCAGATGCAAAGCGCCCGCGGCCTTGAACCCCAGGAGGCCGTCCGGCGGCTGCAAAATGAGATAGCTCCGCTCCAGGGCTCCGTGGAAAAACTGCGGAATGCGCTGTTGCAGATTTTCCGCGCCCAGTCCTTTTCGGCCTTTGCCAATCTGTCCATGTCCACCAGTCTGCTGGTTTCCATCCTTTCAGCCCTGGGGATTACCCTGCTGGTGCTGGGCATGATGACTCTCTACCGGGCTTTGCCCCGGGGTGATGAATGCGCCCTGCTGCTGGCAGAAAAAATCGTCCCCGGCTGGGGTGGCGACCTTGTTTCAAATGCGAAAAAGGCCGATGGCGATGGTACTGCCGAGGTGCGGGATGCCCTCCGGCAGAACCCGGGTTTCTCGCTGAACGAAATATCGATTTTGATCGAGCAGGCCGTGGATGATCTGGTAAAGGCCGCCATGACGATTCCCGAGACCAGTGGCGATAATCCCGGATTCTTATCCCGCCGGAACATGCTGCTGGAATATATCGAGGGTCTTACCCGGCAGGTGAACCTTTTAGCCTCCACCGCGGCTGTGGAGACCACACTGGGGGGCAGGCGGGAGCGGCTGCACGGCCTCGCAACGGAGGTGCATGATCTGGCCAGGCGCAGCTCAGAGGCGTCCAGAAGCGCCCTGGAGCTGATCGGGCACGCAGAGGGTGACCCCGGCATGTGGCAGAAAATAGGCGATGAGATGGAGCAGGTAGTCTTGGCCAACAAGCGCACCATTGCGGAGTTCAAGGCCCTGATCGGCGAGGTCTCCCATTCCAGCAAGGATGCATCCGGAGATATCGCCCGCACTCTGCAAGCCATAGCCGGTGGTGAGGATGCCGTGGCCCCTCAGAAAGAGGCCCCTGCGGAAGAGACCCGGCCCCGGGGCGGGCTTTTCGATCATGATCTGCACCGGCAGTCGCAGAACCTGGCCGGGCTGCTGGATACTCTCCGCAGACTTACCGGGTATGCCCCGCCGGAACCGGAAGCCAAAAAGGCCGAGGACGATAAAACCGGGGCCGGCAAGGAACACATGCACCGGAAGATACAAAACTCGGTGCAGGAAATTGAGCGTATCCTGGATATTTCCAACCGGCCTTTGCTGAAGCAGATCCGGCTGGACTCCAGCCTGGATCAGGCCGTACATGGCGGAAGCACCTCCAAAGACGAGTTCCAGGGTGATTTTACCCGGGATGTTGATTACAAGATTCTCAACTGACCCGGCGGGCCGGTTATCCGGCGCATAAATGATTTTGCGGGCCTGGTATCAGGCCCGCCTGCCGCCTTCCCCCAATCCCCGTCGGTTGTTCCTGGAAGCATCGGAATGACCGGCGGGGCCTTCCTTTTCCAGCTAAACCCGCAGGTGTTTTATTTCTTGTCGGTACATAGGCGGGCAGGAGTTCAACACGCAGTCCTTCCGGCTGCTGAATGTGCTGGAAAGGCTTGCCAGGATATTCGGAGACGGCAACGGAAATGATTCCCGGGAGCGGGCCTTCCTGCCAGGGAGCGGGCCTTCCTGCCAGGGGGCGGCGGAAACGAAATACTGAGCCTGGAAGAGTCCTCTGCCTGGTAGAAGCGGTCTCCATATACCAATGATACAAGCCTCCGGCGGCCCAAGGTGCGCGGCTTCTGGCAGCCCCCCTAGTGCCCGAAAATCTCCTCCACTTCCAGGATATGCTCGGGCAGGGTCAGGACGATTACCTTGTCCCGGGGCTGGATACGGTCCTTCCCCCGGGGCAGGGTGGTGCGCTCTCCCGAGGCGATTCCCCCGATCACCACCCCCGGCGGCAGCTTTAGCTTGCCGATGTTCTCCTTCACCGCCCTGCTTTTGGGCATGGCTTCCAGTTCTATCACCTCCAGATTGCTCTGGCTGACGGCGCGGTAGCTGAGCACCCGGTTTTCGTGCACCATCTCCTGCACCACCTTGGCCGTGGCCAGGTGCGGCGCGATGTGGGCGTCCACACCAAAACGCCGGCACAGGGGGGCCAGGTCATGCCGCCTGATGATGGCAATCGTCTTGCCCACACCCAGCGACTTGGCCACCAGACAGGCCGTGAGGTTGGCCGAATCATCCTTGTTGGCCGCTATGAACACGCTGGTGCTGGGGACCTTGATGCGCCGCAGCAGCTTCACATCCGAGCCCTCCCCCGTTTCCACCTGAAACTGGGTGCGGTTTTGAAACTGGGATTGCAAAAGCTGTGTCTTTTCATCGCTGGAGGTGAGCATGGTGACATGGAAGTGCCTGTTGATCAGCGCTCCGGCCAGTATCTGGGAAAAGAAGTTGTCTCCGGCGATGATGGCCGTGCGGGATTTTATGGTTTCCACATTCAGGACATCGTTCAGTTCCGGCAGGTGGGTGCGGGTGGTGAGCAGGTAGATGTAGTCGCCCTCCTTGAACACCAGGTCGCTGCTGGGCTCCAGAAGCGCGCCGTCACGCAGGATGGTGGCCACGCTGAAACGCCGCTCCTGATCGCCTCCGCAGAGTTCATCCACGGTGAGATAGGTCAGCGCGGAGTGTTCCTCCACCAGGAAGCTGATGAAAATGATGCGCCCGTCGGCGAAGCGGGCCACCTCGGCCGCTCCGGTGGTTTCCACCAGGTTGAGCACCTCGTTCAGCAGGGCCTCCGAGGAGTTTACCAGAAGGTCTATTCCCAGGTGCCTGCTCTCCAGTGATTTGCGCTGCTCGCGCAAACCCAGGTAGCGGGTAACGGCTATCTTGTGGGGAACCTTCAGTTCATCGGCCAGCAGGCAGGATATGAGATTGGTTTCATCCTGGCGGGTGGTGGCGATGAACAGATCCACATCGGAAACCCCGGCGGCGGTCAGGTCCTCGATCCGGGTGGCGTTGCCCAGATACCCCGCCACATCCATGGACTCCTGCAGAATCGCGAGAATCTGCGGGTCCTTGTCGATCACGGTGACGTCGTTTTTTTCCTCGGTCAGCCGTTCCGCCAGAAAGGTCCCGATTTCTCCCGCTCCCACGATGGCTATTTTTTTCATGTGGCCTCCAAAAGCCGTTCCAGCTCTTCCTCAGACACCACCCGAACGCCCAGTTCCAGGGCCTTTGTTCGCTTGGAGCCCGGGTTTTCCCCGGCCAGCACCAGGTTCGTCCGGGCTGAAACGGAGCCGGTGACGGTGGCCCCGGCGGCCTCCAGGCGTTCCTTCCAGCGGGTTCGCGGAGCGCTCAGCGTTCCCGTTATCACCACCGTCTGGCCGCTCAGCGGCCCCGTCCCGCCGCCGGTGTCCTCGGCAAGGGCCCGCACACCCCTGGCCAGACAGGCTTCCACCACCGCCATCTGGGCCGGGTCGGCGAAAAACGAAAGCAGGCTTTCCGCGGTTTCCAGGCCGATCTCATTCACGTCCACCAGTTCCTCCATTTCGGCCCGGCGGAGAGCCTCCAGCGAGCCAAAGTGCCGGGTCAGCACACGGGCCATCTTTTCCCCCACATGCCGGATGCCCAGACCCACCAGGAATCTGTGCAGGGGCTGCTCCCTGGAGGCCATGATACCAGATATCACATTCTCCGCGCTCCTGGCTCCCATTCTCTCCAGCCCGGCCAGCTGCTCCTCCTCCAGCAGGTACAGATCGGCCACGGTTTTTACCAGTCCTCTGTGCAGCAGCTGTTCGATCAGGGCCGGGCCCAGGGCCTCAATATCCATGGCAATGCGGGAAACAAAATGGCGAATGCGCCGGGCCTG
>JAOUPZ010000482.1 GCA_029879595.1 Deltaproteobacteria bacterium
AACCACGGGAGCTTTTTTACCGAAACCGCATCAGTAATTTTATTTAACGCCTTTTATTCTCACGTGACAAAATCTTTGCCGAATCCGTTTCCAGCTTTTCCGGAACGGGAGGCTGAAAAGTAATGTCCCGGCATAACGGGCCAGGGGGTATTGTTCACTTTTTCCCAACCAGGAGGCAGCCCCTCCGGAAAACAGTCTGGCAGAAAACCCAATGAACACAGAGGACACGATGAGCACACAAAGAATCAAGTGGGATGGAACTTGCGGCCCGGTTTTCCGGACAAGCGTATATATTATACTGACCCTGATGGCTCTGCTGGTAATAACTGCGGGAACAGCGCTGGGGCAGACGGTGGGAGTGACCAACACCTTCAGTGCCGACACCCCGGCGGTGGCGGATGAGGTAAACCAGAACTTCAGCGACCTGGCCGGACATATCCAGACCAACAGGGACAACCTGAGCACCCACCAGGGCGACACTTCCGCACATGCGGACACCCTGGGCGTTCTGACTTCATGTGCCACGGGTCAGGTGGTTAAATGGAACGGCTCGGCCTGGGCCTGTGGTGACGATACGGACACAAACACTGACACCCTGGCCACCCTTTCCTGCGCCACTGACCAGATAGCCAAATGGAACGGGTCGGCCTGGAACTGCGCCAATGATGCCAATACGGTTTATTCCGATGTTCAGGCCGTGAGTGCCGTGGCTGCGGCAGACAGCTACCAGGGCAGATATAAAAGCACCGTGGTGGTCAGTCCCGTAACGGGTGATGCTCTGGCCAGCGGGACCGCCCTGGCGGCGGCCTATAGCTCCGGCACGGCTGCCGAACCGAAACTGGTAGTGGTTGAACCGGGTGTATACGACCTGGGTTCCGGCAGCCTTTCTCCCCACTCCTACACACATTTAAAAGGTGCGGGCATGGGCAAAACCGTCATTAAATCCTCCATCATTGTTCTTTCGGGCGCAGGCGGTGCCACCCAGGCCGAATTCAGCGGTTTGACCATGGAGTCCAGTTCTACAATTGCCAACGGGTATGTGGTCAATACCTTCCAGGGCCAGCAAAAATTCACCGATGTGGAGATCGTGGGGAATTTCCAGTCCACCACCAGGGGCTACGGGTTTTTCGCCAATGAGCCATACAGCCTGGAAATGCGCAATGTGAAGGTTAGCGTGAACAATGCCAGCGGAGAATCAATAGGGATATACAGCAATTACGGAACCCTCCATGATTCCACCATCACCCTGAAGGATGTCGACATATCAGTCACGGCGGCCTCTCCCAATCAGACTTTCGGCTATTACAGCACGGGAGGAACATCCGGACAGGGGGTGGGATACCTGGATTTTACAGACGTATCAATCAGTGTATCCCTGACCACTTCAGTAGGAATCTACGCCCATACAGACACCGAACTGAACCTGCGCAACTCCCGGATAATGATAGACGGACCGGGATATAACATTTACAACTCAAGCACAGGAACCAATACCAATCTGCGTATCTACAACTCGGTTCTGGATGCGGTGGGAACCGGCTCGCAGAACAGCGTGGTCATAGATCAGTCTTCTGCCTTGAGCAGTATCTCGGTTTCCAACAGCCAGCTAACCAAGCCTGCCACCAATGTGGGTCTGGCCACGCTGGCCTGTTTCAACAACCACGATGCTGCCTTCGCGGCGGCTCCGTGCCCCTGATATATATCCGCTCAGATACTCCCCCCTTTTTTCTTGTTTAAAAAAAAGGGGGGCACCAGGGGGAAGCAATTTATGCGAGCCCTTTCGATCAGGCTTTAGGGGGGTTGTTTCTAATCCTCAGGATCTCAAGTTTCTTTTGCCGGTTTTTTTTCGGTGCGGACGCTGAACTCCAGTTTTCCGTCCCGGGCCTCCACGGTAACGGTGCGGCCTTCCGCCACTTCTCCGCGGATAATCATCCGGCCCAGGGGGCTTTCCAGTTCACGCTGGATGGTGCGCTTGAGGGGCCGCGCGCCGTACAGCGGATCGTAGCCCCTTTCGGCCAGCATCTTCCTGGCCTCTTCGGTCAGCTCCAGCGT
>JAOUPZ010000481.1 GCA_029879595.1 Deltaproteobacteria bacterium
ACCACATGGAAGCGCTCCAGTTCCGGCGAACCGGGCAGGCTTGCCGGTCGTTCCCGCGATTTTTCACCCATGGTTCATGGCTCCTGTTTCATGGCTCCTGGAGTCTGTAAATTGCCCTGGTGGCTGGGGGGCTTCTGGCGCAAACACCCCGGCAAGTGCGCAGCCGCAGCGTACCCACCCGCCTGCCCACCCGCCTGCCCACCCACAGGGCGGCCCATTAAATTTGAAATTTACCTGTGAAATATTGTATAAGGGTATGAACAAGACATACATACGGTCAACCGATAAAAAGCCCTTCTTTTAACCTGCGGAACAATAATACAGGCGGGCCGATTCCTCCGGTGAAATAAAAACGGCTGGCAGGATGCATTCCTTCTGTGTAAAATGGGTTGAGGGAAAGAAAAAAAGTCCTTGTTCGCAGGTTTATGCGCAAGGGCTTTTGCACGGGGAAAAACATCAAAAACACATAAATAAAAGAAAAGAGGGCCTAAAACATTCACCTTTTTTCAAGGTCTGTTTTCCGGGTGTCATCGGCAAGGAGGCACCCCGCATCATAAGAAATGGGCCGAACAGGTAGCACCATGATTCCAGCTTTTTGGAAAAAACTAATACGATACAACCCGCAAAAGGAAAGAGACGCCCGCCGGAATCTTTCCACGCTTCACTTTTATCTGCTGGCCGTATTCCTGTCGGTGTTCTTCACCCTGGTGGTTCTGTCCTTCTGGTTCACCTGGCAGGTGAAAAAATTCTACGGGGGAGACTCCTATACATCCCAGGTTCTGAACATCGCCAGTGACATCCGCAATTACTCGCAAAACATGGTCATGCAGTCCCTGTTTGTCCACAACGAGCTGATGCTCTTGGAGGATAAGGACTTTCTGGAAGACAAGCTCGAAGACGCCAAGGAGGCGTTCTACTTTTTCAGTTACGGGCACTTCCAACTCCAGGGCGAAGCCGACGGGGAACAGATTCCGGCCGCGCAAAAAGAAACACTGGAAGCCCTGTTCGTGCAAATTGACCCGCATTTCAGAAGCATAGAAGACGCCTTCCATTCCTACGGAGACCTTTTCAAGGACGACATATTCGACCAGCAGAAGGCTTCCAGGGAAATCCGCAAGCTGATCGATACGGTGGTGGAGTACCTGAACGTGATGGAACGCATCGTCAGGGAGTACACCCTTGCCGGAGAGGTGCAGGCCCGCAAGAACATGTGGATGGTGCTTCCTCTTCATCTGGGTATTCTACTCCTGGTGCTCTCTCTTTACTGGCCGGTAATGCGTCGGGTACGTCACTCCATCTCCGACCTGGCGCGGGCCAACAAGCAGATGCAGGAGGAGATATCAAAGCGCCAGCTCAGCGAACGGGAACGCGACCGGCTGGCGATGGCTGTTGAGCAGGCCATTGATGGAATCATTGTCAGCGACGACAAGGGCAATATCCGCTATGCCAACAAGACCATGACCAACTTTTGCGAGTGTGAAGCCGCCACATCCGACAACTGGCACAACTCGGTGCTGGATATCTGCGTGCTGAAGGACGATGGAGCCTACACCAAGGTGGAGGAGGCGCTGCGCACTGGAAAAACATGGCAGGGACATATAACACGGGAAAACAACCAGGGCCTGAAACAGGAGCTTATGCTTTCCGTTTCGCCGGTCATGGAACATCTGGGCGGCATAAAGGGCTTTATCGGCATGCTGCGCGACATTACCACAGAGCATGAACTCGAAGGCCAGCTGCGCCAGGCACAGAAACTGGAGGCCGTCGGGGTGCTGGCCGGAGGAGTGGCCCACGACTTCAACAACATGCTCCAGGTTATCGGAGGCTATGCGGAACTATCCCTCAAGCACGCCGGAGAGCACGAGGGCCTGCAAAAAGGGCTTAACAAGATCATAAAATCCGTAAAGAGCGCCTCCAGCCTTACCAAGAGACTGCTGGCCTTCTCCAGAAAAGAAGTTCTGAAGAAGAAGCCCCTGAACTTCAACCGGTTTATTGAAGAACAGATAAGCCTGCTCAAACGGGTGATCAGGGCCGATATCGACATTGAACTTG
>JAOUPZ010000123.1 GCA_029879595.1 Deltaproteobacteria bacterium
AGCTGGGGCAAGGACGGCTCGGCCTTCCCGGCGGCGGACAACCGCAATCGCTGGACAACCGGCACCGGGCGCATCTGGGATTGGAGCCTGCTGGCCTCCGACCTGGGCGATCCCGGTCCGGACGCCACCCCGGCCACGGCGGACGACCTGCCGGTGGCCCTGGATATCCGGGCCCTGCCCACCGGGGATGACACCCTGGAACACAAGTGGACCGGCACGGCAGCCGATCAGGCGGCCTGTACGGCGGCCTTCCCCGGCTCGGTCTATATCGCCACCAATGACTGCCGCACCACCCACCTCATCAATGCGGTGGAGATCGCCGGGGATGTGGATGGTGACGGAAACATGATCGGCAACGACAACAGCCTGTGCGAATCGGGCGAGGACTGCCTGTTCACGCCCAACATGGCCAGCTACCAGGGCCACGGCACGCTGGTCTCCGCCGGGGCGTTCACCGACGGAACCATCACCGGCGTGGTGCTGTGGCGCTACGACACCAACGGGTACTAAAGCCCATCCGGCGGGGGAGCGGCTCTTGTCGCTCTCCCGCTGTGGCTCACCCGCTGTGGCTCACCCGCTGTGGCTCGGTTCTAGTAGGTGATGGTGATTTTTTCCACGGTGGCGGTGGGCACGTCTCCGGAGAGCGCTCCCATGAGGTAGGCGCTGTCTCCCTGCACCAAAACGCGGGCGGAGTCCCCCCGCACACTCAAAGCTCGGGGACAGGGTTCGCCGCAGTTGGTCCAGGCGTTGGAGGCGGGGTCGTACTCGTGCATCCGGGTATCTGTTTTGTTCAGGGCGAAGATCTTGCCGTGCATGGTGAACAGCGCCGAGACCGGCAGCGGGGGCGGAGCGCAGTCGTTCAGGCCCGGGTCGGCCCCGCAGTTGGTCCACTGGTTTTTCAAAACGTCATATTCCTCAAGGGTGGTGTCGCTGGTCAGGTATATCCGCCCGTTCAGGGCCACCACATCGGTGTTGACCCACCTGCCCACGGGCATGGAGGCGCAGGAGCCACCGCAGTTGGTCCAGGTGTTGGTCTGGATATCATACTCAAACACCCCATTGGTCACGGTGGCGCCGTCCACCTTGCCGCCGAACACATACATCTTCCTGTTCAGCACCACGGAGGCGCCCAGTTCATTGCCCCCAATGAATGCCGCGCACAAGCCCCCGCAGTCGTTCCAGGTGTCAAAAGCGGGGTCATACTCCAGGACAGTCTCCGGCCAGCCGGCGTAATATCCGCCGCCCGCATAGAGCTTCCCGTTGTACACCCCGCCGAACATTCCCTGGTTCTGCGAGGGAAGAATGGCGGACGATGCCTCCCAGAGTTCAGTTGCGGTATCAAATACTTCGATGAGGTCGTAGTAGGCGGTGTTGTTCTGGGCCACCCCGCCCATGGTGATAATTTTTCCGTCGGCGTTTTCCGCCAGCCAGTTGATCCGGGGGGTGGGCACATTGCTCAACTCTCCCAGGGCTGTCCAGTCGCCGTATTGGATTTTCCTGGTTGTCCCACTTTTGGTGGCGTCATCGCTGCAGCCTGTTATGGCCAAAAGCAGCCCGACCAGCACAAGCAGACTCCCTGTAAATATACGCCGTTCCGGCTCGCCTGCGCCGTTGCGGGCCAATTCATCTGAATATCGCATTTTCTATTCCTTTCTGTTGGTGCCGGGGCCCTGCCAGGGGCCGCATCAGGGTGTCAGCAACTTTTTCCCTGGCCTAACAGATTTTCCTCCGTGTGGTTCGAGTTTCCGGTTTCGTTGGCTATGGGTTTTCAGGAATGCCAGAATCAGACCATGCGTTTTAAAATAAATAATATTTATGTTACGCTCTTTTAAATTATCACACCTAGCCGCCAGGGTAAAGCCGCGGGTTTTCAATCCGGGCAGGCAATGGCAGCAGCAGGCGTGGCACGGGGTACGGCAGGAGTGATTTTCAGAATACAACCGCAGGGCCGGACGGGCAGTGCCTGCAGGCAGTAATGCTCCCTTTGGTTTCGGTCAGGCGGTCAGTATCAGGTGCCTAAGGGGCGGGCCTAGGCGCCGCCGACCCGGGTGAGAAAGCCCACCAGCTCGCGGGTCTTGCTCTCCATGCGTTCACGGCGCTCGCTTTCGCTCTCCACGGTAATGGGCACATCGGGCTCCATTTCCAGCAGAATCTGCCCTTTTTGCACAATGCGTCCGGTCTCCCCGTGAACGACAAGCTGGGTGACGGTTCCGCTGAAGTTCGCCCGCACCTGATTGAACATTTTCATGACTTCCAGCAGTCCCAGCACCTGGCCCTCCTCCACATGCTGTCCCTCGGTCACATACGGGGGGTCATTGGGGCTGGGCCGGGAGTAGAAGGTTCCGCCGGTGAAGGCGACCACCTGATTGGAGTGGGCGGTCGGAGCCTCTTCCAGGGCGTTGCGCAACTGGCTGGCAGTCTCCTGGTTTTCAAACTGGGCCGGCATTTCCACCTCCAGCCGGTCGTTGACCACGATGTCGTAGAAGCCGGCCTTGTTGCCGGTGTGCAGCGGTATTTCCAGCAGTGCCAGTCCCAGCTGATGCCCCCGGTGGGCGGCCTGAATATCCTTCCAGGGCAGGTTTTCCAGCCCCGGCGGAGGCTCGGGGTTTTCCAGCAGGGCCTTCATCTCGCTCCAGGGGATGCGTCCCCGACCCAGCCTAACGTTGACATCGTTGTAAAAGGCCAGCCCTGCCTTGAGCAGTTGCAGGTCGTGTTCCCAGATCTGCTCCTCGGGCGAGACTCCGGGGTGTGGCTCCAGCCGCAGGTAGTGATAGAGCTGGTCCAGCACCTCCAGCGGGTTCTGGCGCCATTCCACCCGGCCCTTATCCATTACGAAGCGGCGCTGGGCGCGGGGTGAAAGCCACCCGGCCATGTAGTGGGGGCAGCTGTACAGACTGGTCAGCGGCCTCAGCACCAGAGTGCGCTTGGCCTCCATGATCTCCCGGGACTCGGGGGAGTGGGCATGTTCGCGGGAGATCAGCAGGTCCCAGGCCATGTTCAGGTCGATATCCTTGCTGGCGTTGCGCAGACTGCCCGCCGCAGCCAGATATGCCGATACGAACCGGGTGGTGGGCTTGACCATGGCGTCGGCGCCCAGCATCCAGTGCAGCAGCCCGTAATGGAAACCCCGGTTGGTCATCAGTTCATCGCCGCGCAGGTCCATGCAACGCATGATTTCCACCAGCCGCAAAAAGGTGGTCTCACGGTCCAGGCCGTGGGCCACCAGCAGGGCCACGTTGGAATCATAGGCCCCCGCCAGATTGTATGGCATGAAGATGCCCGTGTCCGGGTTGCGCAGGCCGATGCCCTGGTCGTCGCGCAGCTCTCCGTCCCGGGGCTGGCTCCAGTTGAGCACCACGCCCCCCGCATGGGGCTTGAGCGCGTCGTTGGTGGCGTTGATGCGCACCTCCACGCCGGAGCCGTATCGGGGCACCCGCTCCGGGCGGGGCAGGGACTTGCCGTAGACGGCCATCCAGGCCATGGCTTCCACCAGGGACTCGACTTCCAGCACTTCGCGGGGGTTGTCCGGGTTGGTGAACTGAAGGGAATAGACCATCTCCGTTACCCGGTGCTCCACCTGGATCCGGGTGTTCATCTCCATGAAGTAATGGCTTTCGCCGTCCACGATGGACTCAAAGGTGGAGGCTGAATCCAGCTCCACCGCCTCGCCGAATTTTTCGGCCTGTTCTTCCATTTCCCGCAGCACCCTGAGGTCGGTGCGCAGAACCTCCGCCTGGCGGGTCTTGCCTTTATTGATATAGGCCTGGGCGGTTTCAGACAGCATGGTATCCGTGATGGACACTTCCAGCAGTTTCTGTTCATGCATCTGCAGCGAACAGTCTCTTCCTCCCAGGGCGATGCACCATTTGCCGTTGCCCAGCAGCTGGATTTCGTTGTGCCGGGTGGTTTCAATGTTCAGCTCGATCAGGAAGTTTCTGTTGGCTCCCGGGCCGGTGGCCTTGGCCTCGTTGAGCACCTCCAGCACCGCATCGGGCACTGCGGCGGAACTGGAGATGATCCGCTGCCCCTTTCCTCCTCCGCCGCCGATATGCTTCAGGCGCAGCCGTTTGCCCGGGTTTTCGGCGAGCATGCTTGCCACCTGGGCGGCGGCCCCGGCCTGCAGGTCGGCCAGTGTGACCAGTTCCAGGGATTTTTCCCGTGCGGCGGCCAGCACCTGTTCGGCCTGCCTGTCCGCATCCAGTGAATTGAAGTCCTGGGAAAGCTTCAGATCATGCCGCCGGGCCAGGGCCAGCAGGAACGATCCGGGGGTTTCTCCGTTCTGGGCCTTGGCGAGCAGCGCCCGGGATTCCATATTGTCGATACCGGGAGTGACGGAGACCCCCAGCGAGCGGGCCAGCAGTTTGGCGGCGTCCTTGGCTCCGGCCTTTTCCACCACCTTGGTGGAAGGGCCGATGAACCCCAGCCCGCTTTCCTCAATGGCCCGGATGAACTCGTAGTCCTCCGCCATGAAACCGTATCCGGCGAAAAGGTGTGTATAGCCGTGTTCCCTGGCGATGCTGATGATGTTCCTGATGCGGGTGACCTTTTCCTCGGCGGAGGCCCCGGCGTAGTCGGGCAGGCGGTGCACCCTTTCGTTGCGTCCCACCAGGCGGAGTTCCGGTGAGAGGGCTCGCGGATAGACCACGCTGTCTTTTTCGGAAAGCAGGATGCCGCAGGGCTGGGTGCCCAGCTTTTCGAACACCTGGATGGCCTCCAGGCGGATGGGCCCCCGGCAGACAATGAGTACCTTGACGTGATCGAAGGGAAACTTCCGCCGCCAGTCCAGCCGGGCCTCACGATGAGCCTCATGGTGAGCCTCACGGGGTTCCTCCCGGGTGCTGGTCACAACCGGCCTGCTGGCCGGTCCCGTTCCATCGGTCTCCCCCTCTCCCTGTCCGGATGATTTCATCCGGGGCCTGTACCCCTGCTCAAGCTCTTCCGAAGGTTTTGAAGCGCTTTCGCCTGATGTTTCAATGTCTGCCATAGGTTATGCTCCAGTAAACAGGTATATACAATTAACCGAAATTGACTGAAAAGGGAATGCCGCCCACACATTCCCGGGGAAAAAATTTATTGGCGGTATGGTCTCTTCCTGTCCCTGCCTGGGGCCTGCCACTGGCGCAAATGCCTCCTGACCGTAAAGAAAGCGGAAAATATGCCGATATGGGTAGTGATTATGAATATTTCCGTGCTGAAAAAAGCCTTCGGTGGCTGTTTGGAGCGTATGAAGGGTGTCATTCCCAGGTGGCTGCCGGACTGGTTTGGCAGAAAGTGGGAATTGGGGTACACTTTTCAAACCATTGGCGAAGCCTTGTATTTCGTTCTGTCACCTGCAAGGAGAGCTGCCGGTTTGAACCACCTCCAGCGAAAAAGGTTGTTGCGCATAGCGCATGCGATGCTGATTCCCGTGGGATTTATCCTGATGGGGCTGGGCGCGGGCGTGATGGCGGGCATGATGCAGTATCCCCCCTCGACCGTGCTGGGCACACCCACTCCGCCGGTGGTGATGTCGCTGCCGGCAGACATGGCCCTGCCTCCTCCCGGCTCCAATGTGCTGGTGCTGGAGGAACTGGAGCCTGTTGACGATAGCGCTCCGGCTCAGGGGGAGCCTGCCGTCCCTGAACGCACGGCAGTCCCGGAAGCAGCGCAGCGGGTTATCCCCGGCGGGGCCAGTGGAGCCCTTATCACACCCAAGGCCCCCCTCAAACAGGATCCCGCGGCTCCGGCACAGGTTATCAGGGAGGCCCCCTACAGGGAGCGCCCCGGATTCACGCCGCCTTCCTCACCCCTTGTCAGGGCCGAGCCCCCCGCAGGGCAGGGCCTGCGGCCCGAGGCCGAAGGAAGTCCGGCGCGGCCCCACGAAAAGCTTCTGGCCATAGTAATAGACGACATCGGTTACAGCCTTGAAATGCTGCGGGGCTTCCTGAAGCTGGGGCGGCCGGTGAATTTTTCCGTCCTGCCGGGCATTCAGCACAGCCGCGAGTCGGCCCTGATGATCAAGCGCGCCGGGCAGGAGTTCATCATTCACATGCCCATGGAGCCGCTGGAATATCCCCGGGAAAACCCCGGCCCGGAGGCCCTGCTGACCAGCTTTGACATCGGTGAAATCCGCCGCCGGGTCCTGGGATACATGGAAGGGCTGCCCGGAGCGGTGGGTGCCAGCAATCACATGGGATCGGCCTACACCCGCGACCCCCACCGCATGGCGGTGGTGCAGGATCTGCTGGCGGAGAGGAACATGTTCTTCCTGAACAGCAAGACCGTGTCCACCAATGTGCCTTCGCGGATCGCGCAAACGCGGAACTACGCCTATCTTGAGCGCGATGTGTTCCTGGACCACAATCTCAGCGAGCGGGCCATTGAGCGCTCCTTCCTGCAGGCGCTGGCCAGGGCGCGCGAGCAGGGCCGGGCCATCGCCATCGGTCATCCCCACCCCCAGACCCTGCGGGTGCTGAAGCGCAATCTTTCCCGGATGGATCGGGAGGGTGTCCGCGCGGTTACACTGTCCAGCTTTTTACCCTGAATTACTGCAGGTTTTCCTCCGCGCTGCTGCCGGTCCTTTCTGTTAGGGGGGGGCAGGTTGTGTCAGGATACTGTTTTTTGGGGGCGCTGCCTCCAGGCCCCAGTCAGGCAACAAGCCTCCTGAACCGCTGATAGGTGGGGACAAAGCCCCCACACCCCCGGCTATTTAGTGCACGTGGGAAAGGGACGAACCACCGATAAGTCTGCTTTTCAGACAGGGCCTAGTTGGAGCTGATGTCCTGGCCGCGCCCGGAGTTTTTCCGGCCGGCTTCCTGCGGTCCGCCGGCTCCGGCGGTCTTGGGGCTGGCCCGGCCGGCCAGGGCTTCGAATATGCCCGTCAGCACCCGGTCCTGCGATTCCTGCAGTTCCAGGAAGGAACGGTCAGAGCCGTTTATGAGAAAGGAGAAAATCACCACATCGCCGGGAAGCTCCATGTATCCGCTGATGTTGCCCACGCCGTCCAGGGTGCCCGACTTGGCGCGCAGCTTTCCGCGCATCCAGTAGGGGAAGTTGCGGTATTGCAAAGTGCCGTCCACCCCGGCCAGGGAGAGCGAGTTGATGTATTCGGCCTGGAGGCTGAAGTCGCGGGAAACATGGTTGAGGATGTTCACCAGCAGCCGGGGGCTGATCATCCCCTGCCGGCTCAGGCCGGACCCGTCCGCCATGTTGAGCTGCCCGGAGAGTTTGCTGAAATCCGATTCCACCACCCGGGCCACCACCCCCAGACCATCCGCCGCGGATACACCGGAATCCTTTTCCAGCCGGCCCATGGCCATGAGCAGGGATTCGGCGGCCAGATTGCTGGAGTCCTTGTTTACATGGCGGATAACCTCGCTCAGGGGCCGGGAGGAGATGGTGTGGATGTATTCCTTGGACAGACCCGGGGCCGCGGACCTCACCAGGGGCAGCGGGCCCTCGATGCCCTGCCTGTTAAGGCGCTCACGGAGCAGGACGTGAAAATACACAATGGGATCATTGACGGCGGCTTCAATGAAGTACGGCTCCAGTTCCTCCGGCATGGTTCCCCGCAGATGGAACCGGGCGGTCCCTCCGCTCCAGTCCTGGGTGACGTGCACCAGGGGGCTGCTCTGGGGCTCTATCTTGAACCTGGAATCAACCTGAAACGATCCGCTGATGGTTTTTACGTTGAAAACCTTTGCGTCCCGGCTGGAGATGATGAATTCGATCAGGTTCTGTTCCACCACGAACGGGCTGACGGGTGCAAACCAGCGCTGACTGCCCCCGTTGGCCTTCCAGGAATCGGGACGGGTTGTGCCGTCATAGAGCCTGTCATCCAGGTACAGTGAGCCGTCCAGCCGGTGGATGCCCATGGAAAGCAGCACCGCGGCCAGCTTCTCGAAGTCGGCCACGCGGATGGTGGGGTCGCCCACTCCCTTTACCAAAAGCCCCAGCCGAGTCTTTCCTCCGGAGGGGTCCTTCTCCTCGACCAGATACACCCGGGTGCGCCAGCGGTATTCCGGGGAAAGGGACTTCAGGGCCGCATAGGTGGTGACCAGCTTGATATTTGAGGCCGCGATATAGGTCTGGTTGATATCGTGCTGGTAAAGATAGCGTTTGCCGGCAGTGGAGTACAGGGCCAGCCCCAACTGGTAGCCCTTGAGATCCTCCCGGATCAGCAGGGTTTCGATATGTTTTTTAAGGGCCTTGTCAGAGATGCCCTTTTGGGGCTTTCCTCCGGTGGTTTTGGCCGCATGGGCCTGTGGCGGCGCCGGCAGAAGCAGCGCCAGCAGGGCGGCCAGCAGCAGCACGGCACCCGGCATCCGCAGGGAACTCGCCCCGAAGCCTGTTTTGCGTGTAATA
>JAOUPZ010000124.1 GCA_029879595.1 Deltaproteobacteria bacterium
GCCTTCTCCAGCCTAGGACGGTCTCCTGTGCGTGGGAAAGCTCCCGGGAAAGCCCCCCGGAAGGTAAATCACCGCCCTGGGTTTCCTCCAGGGTAGGTTTAACGGTCAGTTCGGTGCCCAGGCCGTCGTCAGTGACCCCATAGGGGGCGAGGCCAGCCAAAAAGTCATCCTCCTTGCCGGGCACCCGGCCGTCCATCCCCGGGCGGTAGGTGTTCCAGCCCAGGTGGATCAACAGCAGGCGCTGCAGGGTGCGCTTGGAATACCTGGTGGAGGGACGGCGCAGAAACATCCTCAACAGACGCGAACGGAGGGAGTTGTGAACGTCAACCACCAGATCCAGCCCTTCGGCCCGCAGGCCGGCCGCCAGGGAGATGACACCACGGACGCCCTCCTTCCGTTGAAACCCGATAACCCGGTCGATGTGGGGGTTGCCCGCCAGAAGCTCCAGATGGCCCTCAGAGGTCAGGAAGGTAAGGTGGCTGGCGGGATAGGCCTTCTTTATCAGACGGGGCAGGGCCGTGCACTTGACCACGTCTCCCAGGGAACTGAAACGGATTAACAGGATACGGGGTTTTTCGGGTAATGATCTGGAAGGGGCTGTCTGCACGGAATGTGATACCTGGTGTCTGGGCGGATCGGGTGTTGCGAATCTTCCGGTTATTATTGTTCGGATAAACTGCCTGCGGGAGACGTTGCTTCCCGAAAAAAGCTATTTACCTCCCGCGGTTTCCCCGGAAATGGCCTGGGCCAGATCACCCACGGTTTTCGGCCAGTGGAATTCCTCGTCCAGTTTGAACTCCGCCAGTTCCTTGCGTGTGGTCCTGACGGTGGTGCGTTGAAAGCTGGCCATGGCGATGGCAAAGGCGATTTCCAGCACCAGGCGGTTCACATTGCCGGCCTCAATCATCTGTATATAGCGCTGCTTGACGCCCTGCTCGGTGCTTGTATCGCTGAAAAGGGTGCTCTGCCGTCCGTTGTTGAACAAGGGCTTGGAAAACGCGCGGATATATTCCAGCGGAGCGGGGTATGGGAAAAGCACGGCCTCAATGCCCTGAGAAAACTGCTCGAAGCCACGGGCGGCAAAAGGGGCGATGCGCCTGATTTCCTTGCGGAGCTGTTTGCGGAAGTCGTCAAAGCGGCGGCTTTTTTCCTTGTCGCTGAAACGGATGAATCTCTGCCGGGCATCATTGAGTTCCGCGTGCCGGACCGCATCGCCCAGCATGGAGGTCAGGCTTGCGTATTCGGAGTGCTCCAGCACCTCGCTGCCCTCCGGGTCCAGGTCAGGCATTCTGCGGGAGGCGGCCCGCAGGGCTTCCACCAGGTGTCCGGACAGGGCCGCGGTCTCGATACGGTTCAATTCAGCCCCCATGACATCCCGCACGAATCCGGTTATGGCGCCGTTTACCTTGCCCATGGTAATGGTTTCCATGTCGCCCAGTTTGCCCATGATGATGTTGCGCTTCTCCTGGGCGGAATCAAACAGTCTCTTCAGGGTTTCCTGGCCGCTTGAGGATTTCAGGTATTCGATGGCCTTGCCCTGAATGCGGTAGGACAACCAGAGACAGGCCTGCTGCAGGGTGTCCTGCTGCTTGGCGGCCCTGGATTCAAGCTCACCAAAAGCCTTGTCCAGGGTGTCCTTTGATCCGATGGGCCTGAAGTACAGGGCTCTGAAGCGCATGATCTGCTGGTAGAACCTGTTCAAACCCTCGCGCAGTTCATCGCTGTCCTTGATGATGCCGCTGGTGGAGCTGGCCAGCAGGGGCCCCCCGGTGTTTACGAAGGCCTCCGGCTCGCCCCAGTGCTGTTCCAGGGGGTCCAGGAGTTTCCGCAGGGCTCCCAGGGCTATGGAATGTGATACACCGGCCAGGAGGTTTTTCATCGGCTCTTTTCCAAAAGGTTGTCACCGTTCACTGGCCGGAAAGACCAGCATGAGGAAGCATATCCGATGTTTGTCGGATTGTTCAACTTTCTCCGCAAGGTTTTTCCGGGCCTCAGCGCCAGGCCTCATTGTTTGGCCTCAGCGCTTGGCCAGCCGTATTCCCAGTTCCCGCAGCTGTTTTTCGTCCACATCCGCCGGGGCCTCGACCATCAGGTCGGCGGCCTTTTGTGTTTTGGGGAAGGCGATGACGTCCCGGATGGATTCGGTCCCTATCAGCAGCATGATTATCCGGTCAAAGCCCAGGGCGATCCCGCCGTGTGGTGGCGCTCCATGGGCCAGCGCATCCAGCAGGAAGCCGAACTTGTCACGGCTTTCCTTTTCATCCAGGTCCAACAGGTTGAACACGCGCTGCTGCATGTCGGTGCGGTGAATGCGTATTGATCCTCCGCCCAGTTCAACCCCGTTTAGAACAATGTCATAGGCCCGGGCCCGGATTTTTGCCGGATCTGATTCGCCGTAGGCTTCCAGATCCTCCGGCACAGGAGAGGTGAAGGGGTGGTGCATGGCCGCAAAGCGCTTCTCCTCCTCGTTGTATTCCAGCAGGGGGAAGTCGGTCACCCAGACGAATCGGTATTCCTTGTCATTTAGCAGCCCGGTGCGGCGGGCGATTTCCTTGCGCAGGTTGCCCAGAGAATCGGTGACCACCTTTAAGGAATCGGCACAGAAAACGGCGAGGTCGCCCTGCTGGAGGCCCATGCGCTCCTCGATGGCCCGGTGCTGCTCGGGCGTGAAGAACTTGGCAATGGGGGACTGCCAGCCGTCGGGCTGCATCTTGACCCAGGCCATGCCCCTGGCGCCATAGATGGCCACGAATTCGGTAAGCTCATCCAGCTCCTTGCGGGACATGGTGGCTCCGCCGGGTACGCGGATTCCCTTGACCTGGCCACCCTTTTCCACTGCCTGGGCGAACACCTTGAAATCGGAATCCTTGACAAGGTCGCTCAGCTGCACCAGCTTGAGGTCAAATCTCAGATCGGGGGCGTCGCTGCCATAGTCCTCCATGGCCTCCTGATAGCTCATTCTCCCGATGGGCAGGGCCACATCCACTCCCAGAATATCCTTCCAGAGTTTCTGCATCAGGCCGTCAATCAGCTCAAAAATAAACTCCGGTTCGGCGAAGGACATCTCAATATCGACCTGGGTGAATTCCGGCTGGCGGTTGCCACGCAAGTCCTCATCCCTGAAGCATTTGACAATCTGGTAGTACCTGTCCAGACCGCCCACCATGAGAATCTGTTTGAACAGCTGGGGAGACTGGGGAAGCGCATAAAACTTTCCAGGGCTCATCCGGGAGGGCACCAGGTAATCACGGGCTCCTTCCGGTGTGGAGCGGGTCAGGACCGGGGTTTCCACCTCGATGAACTCCTGCGTGGACAGGTGCTCCCGGACAATGGTTGCCGCCTTGGCCCGCAGGCGCAGATTGCTCTGCATGGCCGGTCGGCGCAGGTCTAGATACCGGTGGGTCAGGCGCAGGCGTTCGTCCACCTCTTTTTCGTCCAGGTCGAACAGGCTGGGCAGTGAGGGATTGAGGATATCCAGCCTGTCCACCAGCACTTCAATTTCCCCGGTGGGCAGCTTGGGGTTGATGTTGCCTCCTTCGCGGGCCTCCACCCTGCCGGTGACGGCGATCACCCATTCATTGCGCAGGGCGTCCGCTTCGGCGTGGGCCCTGGAATCAACCTCCGGCTTGAATACCACCTGCGCCAGACCGGTATGATCCCTGAGATCCACAAAGATAACACCGCCGTGGTCACGCCTGGTGTTTACCCATCCGAACAGGCGCACCTGCTTTCCGATATCCGTTGAGCGTAAATCTCCATTATAATTCGTGCGCCTTCCCAGTCCCTCTGGTGCTTTATTTTCGGTCATATTCCGTTATATGTGGATTTTGGCAGCGGTCTCGCCATGAGCCGGAAGTATTCGGCTCCGTGATATGAACACCAGAGTGCTCATTCAGGTGGGTTTGGTGCGGGCGTATTCGCGGCTGTTTTGGTTGTCACACTTCCTTACGATAAAGGGGACCTCTGTTTTTCAGGTCTCCAAACAGAAAATTTTACTAGAAAACCGGTCTTGATTGTCAAGTGATTTCGGTGGCCATGTTCCCCGGTCACCCCGGCTTTTCCAGGATTTCCGCCAGCTTTTCGGCCTTGGAGTTCCACCAGGGCATATCGAGTTTATCCAGCAGCTCTCTGGCGCGCGAGAAATACTCGCGGGCCTTTTTGCGGTCTCCCTGCTCCAGGTACATGGCGGCCAGTTGAAGGCAGAACCGTGTCAGGTCGGGCCGCGCCTTCTTTTCCTCGGCCAGCGCCAGACTGGACTGAATGTTCCGGTCCAGTTCATCCCGTTTTTCCGGAGAACCGAAACAGACCAGAGCCAGCGCAAAATAGGCGTTATAATCGCCCAGTGAATCCCCTCCCTCACGAGTCAGGTCAAGGGAGCGTTGGGCGAACAGGGTGGCCTTGCGGTAGTTTTTCAGGGCGGCGTATGACTCGGCCAGCACCCCGTAAAAGGCGCTCAGGCAGAGCTTGGAGCCGGTGGCCTCAATGAGTGATATGCCCTCATGCATTCTGGAAAGGCCCTGTTCTATTTTGTCCTGATGAACATCGGCGTAGCCTTCTCCCCAGCAGCCGATGCCTTCCATCACCAGGTTGCCCACCTGGTTGGAGATCTCCCGGGCCCGGCCCATGTGTCCAATGGCCTGGGGCCAGGCGCCGCGCAATCCTTCCGTGATGCCCGCACAGACGTGGCTTATGGCTTCGATGCCCGGGTTTTTGCCCCGGGCGGCGAAGGCCAGGGCCTGATCGGTCAGCTTCCGGGACCCGGCAAAGTCCCCCTGATAGCCTTTGATAAGGCCCAGGATGGCCATGGAATTTGCCGCCTCGGCGGACTTGCCCTGGGTATCCAGCTGTGGAATGCCCCTGGTGAGCAACTCTGTGCCCTGCTCGAAGTTGGACAGGTAGAAATGAACCCGGCCCAGATAGTTGTTAATCAGGGCCAGCGCATCCTCGTCGCTTCCTCCTATCACCTCACGGCATTGTTCCAGCTGTTCCTTGGCCCGGGCATGGTTTCCCAGGGCATAGTTGATCATGCCGATCCAGATGGTGGCCCGGATCATTCTCAGGCGGTCCTTGAGCTGCCGGGCGTCCTCAAGGGCTGTCTCAAGGGAGACGAGAAGATGCCGCGAGGGCAGGTAGAAGGAAACCTGGGCCCATTTCAGCGTGATATCCATTCGTTCGCGCTGGATTTCCGGGGTGAGTTCCTCGCCGGCAATAAGGTCCAGGGCCCCCAGATAGTGCCGGCGGGCCTCGTTGAATGAAAACATCCGGCTGGCCTTATCACCGGCCTTGGAAAGATAGGCGATGGCCTTTCTGATGTTTCCGGTACGCGAGAAATGATGGGCCAACGATTCCAGGTGTTCCTCCAGCCGGTCGCGGTATATGCCCTCGATGGCCAGCCCCACCCGCTCGTGGAGATCCCGCCTTTGCTGGAGAAGCAGATTATCGTAAACCACCATCTGGGTGATGATGTGGTTGAAGCGGAACACCACCTCCGGAAACACCCGCATCTGCTGAATCATTTCCATGCGTCGCAGTTCGCTGAGATTGCGTGATAGCCGCTGGGGGTCGGGGCAGACCCTTTCCAGCACCTTGCGGGGGAACTCCTCCCCGATAACCGAGGCCAGGCGCAGCACGTCCAGGTCTTCCGGCGGAAGGCGGTCCACCCGGCTTCTTACCAGGGCCTGAACGGTATCGGGGATGATGATGGGCTTTTTCGAGCTGGCCATCACGGCCACGCCCATGTCTATCTCCACGGCTCCCTGCTCCTGCAGGGCCCGGCACATTTCCTCGATAAAGAACGGGTTGCCCTCGGTGCGGTGGTGAATGCTGGTGATCAATTCCTCAGAGGGCACGGCATCGCCGAACAGCGGGGTAATCATGGCGCCGGTCTGATCTGCGTCCAGGGGCTTGAGGGCAATGTGTCTGTGATGATCCATCCGGCCCCACCGGGCGTCGTATTCGGGACGGTAGGCCATGATAACCAGCAGGGGATACTCTGAAATGCCCTCGCACAGGTCATGAACCACCGAGTCGGAACCGGGGTCGCTCCAGTGCCAGTCCTCCATAAGTACGATCATGGGGCGCATGGCCACGCTTATGCTTATTATGGCTGCCAGGGCCTCCTCCAGGGCTCCGCGCAGCTCCTCGCCCTGGAGCTGCAGGGGAAACGGGTGGTTATCGCTTTTCAGCGAGAGCATGTGCAGATAGATGGGCAGGTATTGCTTCAGTTGCGGGCTGATCTTGATGGTGTTGCGGATCACCTTTTCCTTCATCCGTTGCGCGGAATCACTGTCCCTGAGGCGCAGCCCCTGGCGCAGGGCCTGCAGAAATGGCAGGTAGGGCGTGGTAATGCCAAAGGGCTGGCAGCGGGCGTGCAGCACGGTGATATCTTCATGGGAAATGATTTTCTGGAACTCATGTATGAGCCGGCTTTTGCCCAGTCCCGCCTCCCCCTCAATGGTTACAAACTGTCCCTTGCCGGAAAGCATCCGTTCTGTGCAGCTTTTCAGAAAATCCAACTCGGCGGTTCTTCCGATATATGGCGTAAGGCCTTTTCTTTCAGCGGCCTCGAATCTGGTGCGGGTATCGGAAACGCTTAGCACCCGGAAGGCCACCGGGCCGGTCTCATCTGGTTCTGTGGGGGCGGGATTTGGCTCGGATACAAAGAAGGGGCGGACTATATCATGGGTTTCCCGGGAAACCAGAAGATCATCGGCCCGGGCCTGCTCCGCCAGTTGCGCCGCCGTATTGACCGCATCCCCGGTAATGGAAAACTGCCCTCCCCGCTGGTCTCCCTGGTGCAGGACCATCAGGCCGCTGGCGATGCCGGTCTTCATCACCAGAGGGCGATTGAGCTTCTTCTCGTATTCACTGCCCACCGAGCGCACGCTGGAGTGCAAGAGCATGGCTGCCATCACGGCGTTGGAAGGGTCATCCTCATGGGTCACGGGGACGCCAAAAAAGGAGAGCACCTCTCCGCGGACGAACTGATTCACCACCCCTCCGTACTGTTCCACCGCCAGGGTGGCCTCTTCACGGATCCTGACCATAATTTCCGAGGCCAGTTCCGGGTCAATCTGGCTGAAAAGGGACTGGAAACCAGAAATAAGGCTGCAGACCACAGTGGCACGGCGTCTTTCTCCCGCCAAGCCAAGGCCTTCCGGTTCGGCGGCGGATATGTGGTTCTGGCCCGGGGGCGGTGATCCGGCAGCCGCTCCGTTGTTGCGCGGTGGGGCTTCCGCGGAGGCGGAGTTTCTGGCATTGGCGTGTTCAACGCCGTTGCGGCTTTGCTGTTCCTGGAGCAGGGCCGTGTAGAGATTTTCCAGGTTTTCCGAGGGCTTTATTCCCAGGCCGGTCTGGAGCATCCGGTGGCACTGGTGGTATGCGCCGATGGCTTCAGCCGGCCGGCCGCGCTTTTGATGGCAGACCATCAGGTTGTAGTAAATTTCCTCGTTAAGCTCGTCAACTTCCAGCACCTGCTGGTACATGGACAGAGCCTTTTCGAAGTCCTCGTGGTCCTGGAGCCATTTGCCCAGTTTTTCCAGGGTTTGCAGCAACATCCTGTGCAACCGGTCCCGGGCGGAAAGAAAATCGGAAAAGTCGAATTCACCCTCCAGGAAAGGCCCCCTGTACAATGTCAGGGCCTTGTCGAACTCCTCCAGGGCGGTCTGACTGTCACTGCCTTCCAGGGCAATATCGGTGTTTTCGATGTGGGAATGAAAGCTGGTTGAATCAATCCAGGCGATATCGTCGTTGAGTGAAAGACGGGCGTTGCGAAGATTGAGTGTTTCCTGGCCGATCAGCTTGCGAAGCCGGTTGAGGGTGACAGAGAACGAGCCATGGGCCTGGTCTCCGTCTGCATCCGGCCATAAGGCCTCGGACAGATGGCTGATGGAAGCCGTGTTGCCATTTTGTGAAACCAGCAGTTTCAAAAGGTCCAACTGTCGGTTCCGTCCCCTGACCGGCAGGTCAATCTGGCTTCCGTTTACCTCTATGCCGAATCTTCCCAGGGTGAAGATTCTGACAGAAGAAACGGAGTCGGGGGTGGGTTTTTGGTCTTTTTCCCCCATGCCTTGCAAAACCCTCCAGCGTTTTCATCGTTACCCTTTTTATGTTCAGTTATGATTGCACACCGCAAAAACATATGCCCCTACAGCATCAGTGTACACCAAAAATCTTCTGCGGGAAAAACAGCAAAAATAAACAGAGCTGTTGATATGGTCCTTTTTTAACATGCGTTATGGTAATTAATTAATCAGGTCTCAGGCCTTTTGCTGAGAAATAATCCGAAAAGGAGATCATGCATTAGAAGCTATCTCAAAAAAAATATTAAGCCTCCTAC
>JAOUPZ010000483.1 GCA_029879595.1 Deltaproteobacteria bacterium
CGGTGGGGGCGACCTCCTCCAGGTTCACGCCCTGTTCCGCGGCCTGTCGCCTTACGGCCGGTCCGGCCCGGTCGGCCGCTTCGCCGGCTGGGGCTGCCGCAGGCGCTGTTACTGCCGCAGGCGCTGTTACTGCCGCAGGCGCTGTTACTGCCGCAGGCGCTGCCGTAGTTGCTGCTGCTGCTGCGGGCTTTGCCGGTTCGGCAGCCGGAGCGGTAGCAGCGGCAGCACCGTTGGTGTCCAGATGGCAGAGGAGGTCGCCCACATGCACGGTCTCGCCCTCCCCCTTGACAACATCCACCATCACCCCGGCCGAAGGGGCGGGTACCTCCACCATAACCTTGTCAGTCTCCAGTTCGGCCAGCACATCTCCCTCGCTCACCGCATCCCCGGGCTTCACCAGCCAGGAGGATATGGTGGCCTCGGAAATGGATTCGCCCATCTGGGGCACCACGATATCTATCTGCATCTTTTCACCCTTGCTTTTTGCTGTTTGATCCCGCCTTGATTCCCAGTGCATAGGCCACCAGGGTCTTTTGTTCCTCCTGGTGTGCCCTGTTCGATCCGGTTGCCGGAGAACTGGAAGGTTTTCTTCCAACATATTCCAGCGTCAGTTTTTTCCCAAGAATTTCCCGCAGCCGAGGCTCCAGAAAGTCCCAGGAGCCCATGTTGCGTGGTTCCTCCTGCACCCAGACCACCTCCTTCAGGGCCGGATACTGGGACAGGATGTCCTTCAGGTCCTCGGCGGGAAATGGGTAGACCTGCTCCATTCTGGCCAGAGCCACGTCTTTCACCCCGTTTTCGTCCCGGGCCGCGCTGAGGTCGTAGAACACCTTGCCGGTGCAAACAGCCAGCCGGCGCACCTTCTTCTTGTCCAGATCCCCCTTGTCATAGAGCATCTCGCGAAAGCTGCCCCGGATGAAGTCCTCGGTGGTGCTAACCGCCTGGGGATGACGCAGCAGGCTCTTGGGAGACATGACTATGAGGGGCTTGCGGAACTTGCGGTGCATCTGCCGGCGCATCATGTGGAAAAACTGCGCGGGAGTGGTCACGTTGCAGACCTGGATGTTATGCTCCCCGCACATCTGCAGGTAGCGCTCCATCCTGGCGCTGGAATGCTCCGGCCCCTGGCCCTCGAACCCGTGGGGCAGCAGCATCACCAGGCCGCTCATGCGCAGCCACTTGGACTCAGAGGAGGCGATGAACTGGTCTATTATCACCTGTGCTCCGTTGGCGAAATCTCCGAACTGGGCCTCCCATACTGTCAGGCAGAACGGATCGGCAAGTGAGTATCCAAACTCGAACCCCAGCACCCCCGCCTCGGAAAGCGGGCTGTCGTGCACCTCAAAGCGCCCCTGCTTCTCCTTCAGGTGTTGCAGGGCGATGTAGTCCTTTCCATTTTCCACATCCACCAGATTCACATGGCGGTGGCTGAAGGTGCCCCGCTTGACGTCCTGGCCGCTGAGCCGGACGTTGAAGCCCTCCTGCAGCAGGCTGCCGTATGTGAGCAGTTCGCCCATTCCCCAGTCGATGGGCTGCCGGTCCTCCACCATGTCCTTCCGGGCCTTGAGCAGCCGGGCCAGCCGTGGATGGTGGGTGAAGCCATCGGGGACACTGGATGCCTTTTCCGAGACGGAAAGCAGGCAATTGATGGTGACCTCGGTGGTCACGATCCCCTTGGGCATCAGCCCCCGCTCCAGTCCGCTCCACCGGCCCGAAAGGGTCTCCGGAATGGACTTGATGTTGTCGCGCCGGGTCGCCTCCAGGGCATTGTTCATCAGGTCGTTATAACCGGCCCTGATCTCCTCGGCCTCGCCTGGTTTGAGCGCCCCTTCCTCCTCCAGTTTCCTTATGTATACTTCCAGGCTGGAGGGATGGTTCTTTATCACCTTGTAGGTGAGGGGCTGGGTGAATCCCGGCTCGTCGGTCTCGTTGTGCCCGTGGCGGCGGTAGCAGAACAGGTCCAGCACGATATCGGTGTGAAAGGTCTGGCGGTAACCCACTGCCAGCCTTACAGCGTGCAGCACCATTTCCGGATCGTCCCCGT
>JAOUPZ010000125.1 GCA_029879595.1 Deltaproteobacteria bacterium
TTCCGATATCCGACAGCAGCACCAGCGCCGACTGGGCCACCAGACTGACCTTTTTCAGTGTTTCCTCATCGTGCCCGGCAAAGGGAGTTCTTTCGATAAAGGGCTTCAGGGCCCGCCACAGGGCATCCGGCTCCAGCGCCCCGATATAGCCCTGGTTCATCCAGTCCAGCTTGGCGCGGTCGAAGACGGCCCCGGACTTTACCACCCGCTCCAGACTGAACAGTCCGACGAGTTCATCCATGGAGAAAATCTCCCGGTCATCGCCGGGGTTCCAGCCCAAAAGCGCCAGGAAGTTCAGCAGGGCCTGGGGCAGGTAGCCCTTGTCGCGGTAATCCTCTGCGGCGGTGTCGCCCATGCGCTTGCTCATCTTGGTGCGGTCCGGATTAAGCAGCAGCGGCAGGTGTGCGTATTTCGGGGGCTCATAGCCCAGCCAGCGGTACAGGAAAAGATGCTTGGGGGTTGAGGGCAGCCACTCCTCCGCCCGCAGAACGTGGTTGATGCCCATGGCGTTGTCGTCCACCACCACCGCCAGATGATAGGTGGGGAACCCGTCGGACTTCAGCAGGACCTGGTCATCGAGCTGGCTGGAGTTGAAGGCCACCTTGCCGCGCACCAGGTCGTCCACGACGATGCGCTCCTCCCGGTCCGGCAGGCGCATGCGCACCACCGGCTTTCTGCCCTCGGCCTCGTAGCGGGCCCGTTCGGTCTCGCCCAGGTTGCGGTGCCGGCCGTCATATTTGGGGGGAAGGCTGCGCGCCACCTGTTCGGCCCGCATTTCCTCAAGCTCCTCCGATGATACATAACAGCGGTAGGCATGGCCCTGTGCGATAAGCTCATCGGCGGCCCGGCGGTACAGTTCGGTGCGTTCCGACTGGTGATAGGGCGCGTGGGGGCCGCCCACACGGGGGCCCTCGTCGGGGGTGATGCCCGCCCAGTCCAGTATTTCGAAGATTCTCTTTTCCGAGTCCTGGACGTAGCGTTCCTGGTCGGTGTCCTCAATGCGCAGGATGAACTTGCCGCCCCTGGCTCTGGCGAACAGGTAGTTGAACAGCGCCGTCCGCAATCCGCCCACATGCATCTCGCCGGTGGGGCTGGGCGCGAACCTTACTCGTACTTCACTCATATTCCTTGCCGTATAGTTTGTGTGTGCCGGAGTGTTGAATCAATTCATCCCATGGTGACCGTTGCAGAGGCGTTATGCAAGGCTTGAGTTTTCCCCCGGAGGCGGGGTCAGGCCAGGGAGCCGCCACAGCTGCTGCCCGCTCCGGCAGTGCATCCCAGGCAGTGGGTTCCAGTCCTGATGCCCACCGCTGCCAGCTGATTCAGATCGAGGTCGCTGCCGTCAAGCCGGGGTTTTCCTCCGCCAAGTTCCAGCTCCAGCATCTGGTTGAAGTCGCAGTCGTAGAGCCTGCCGTCCCAGCCGACGCTCAGGGTGTCCCGGCACATCAGGGCCGGGAGAGTCTCCGGGTTGAAGGAGTGCTCCAGCAGGCGCAGGTATTCCTCCATGCCCCCTGCGCGGTTGAGGGAGGCCCCAAAGCGCCCAATGGGTATGTTGGTGATGGTGAGCAGCGAGGAGAAGCTTACGCCGTGGTCTGTTCCCAGCCGCTCCCGGTAATCGGCCTCCAGCGAGGACTGGCTGCCCGGCAGGAAGGCCCCGCCGGGATTGTATACCAGGTCCAGCGGCAGTCCACCGGGATGGCCCTGGATGCCGTAGCCCCTGGAATTCAAAAGGCGCAGGGCGGCGATGCTTTTCTCGAACACGCCCTCCCCCCGCTGCCTGTTCACATTGTCCGGGCCATAGCAGGGCAGGCTGGCCACTATCCGCAGGCCGTGCCGGGAATAGAAATCCGGCAGCCATTCAAACCCCGGTTCCATCAGCACTGTCAGGTTGCAACGGGTGATGATCTCCCTGCCCAGGCCGGAGAGCCCCTCCACCAGGGAGCGGTAATGGGGGTTCATTTCCGGGGCACCGCCGGTGAGGTCCACGGTGGTGATTGTCGGGTGGGACGCCAGTCCGATCAGGCGCTCCATCAGGGGCCACTGCATTACCTCCCTGCGGGCCGGGCCTGCTTCCACATGGCAGTGCCTGCAGGTCTGGTTGCACCGGCGGCCCAGGTTGATTTGCAGGATGCGGGTCGGGCCGCGTTCCAGGCGCAGGCCGGACTGTCTGAGGGCGTTCAGGAACCGGTTGTCGGTGCCTGTGCCGACCGGGGTTTCCTTGGTGTATTCCATGGCTTCTTGTTCTTGTGTTATGGCCGGGGCCCGCCCCTCTGGGAAAGCTTCAGCCCTGTTCATTTCGCCGGGTGTAATAACAAACAGCCGGGGACGCTGTCCCCAGACCCCTGGAAGGGGCCGAGGCCCCCTTCACCCGGGACAAGGGTTTTTTCAAGCAGGTTCTCAATGCGTTTCCCGGCCAGGCTCAAGGGGTTCACCAAGTCCTGAGAGGATAAAAAAAAAATCGCAAAGCCCTTTGCACCGCCGGAGTCTCTTCTCTTTTAACGCTGAGAGTTGCTTCGGGTTGGCCGGGCTTTTTGCTTTCGGATAAGATATCTTTACGCTCATTATATGCCTTCAAGTAAACCACCGGCAGACGGGCAAGGCAAACCCGAAGGGGGCCCGCAGAGCTCCTTTTCAACTAACTTTCGGCAGCAAGAGGGGACATGGAACGTGAAACGGTTGCACAGATAGTGGGAACCCTGACCCGCTGGGCCTCCCTGGGAAGGTTCGGCACCAAGACCGTCCGCAGGGAGGTGGTCAAGGTCATCCAGGGGCTGCTGGATGAGAAAACCGTTCGCACCGGCTCACACTCCCAGGCCAAAAGGGAAGTGCTGCGGGAACTGGGCGGATACCTGGGAAAGCGCATGGGCTCAGGCCTGGCAGGGCTGGATCAGGACGACCTGCTGGCCCTGTCCTCCCTGCTCTCCGAGGCTGCGGTGGTCAGGGAGCGTCAGGTGGAAAAAGATGGCCGGAAGGCCCTGCGGGTGGTGGTTCAGGCCCGGGTTTCGGCGCGGGGGCTAAATGAACGCCTGCGGGTCATGGCCGGCGACAAACGGCACCTGGACCGCATCAAGGCCTCGGAACAAAGAACCGGTGAACTGCTGGCGGAATTCGGCGAACTGGAGCGCGAGGGGCTGAGACTCGCCAGCGAGGGCTCGGCGCAGGAGAAAAAGCAGTTCAAGACCGCGCTGAAGGAAAACGTGCGCCATCTGGAGGCACAGGACTGGTTCCAGAAGATGCAGGTGCTCTGGACCGGAAAGGCGTTCTCGGATGCCAAGCTGGCCATAGACTACATCAACCAGGCCATCAAGCTGGTGCCGGACCATGCCGTCTATCATTTTTTCCGGGGGAACGCCAACTACTACTGGAAGCAGCACAAGCTGGCCCTGAGGGATTATGACGAGGCGATCCGGCTCAACAAGGATTATGCCGATGCGTTCAACAACCGGGGGAACACCTTCATGGCCCAGGGGGAGCACAAGAAGGCCCTGAAGGAATACTCCCATGCCATCAGCCTGGACAGGAAGGAGGCGGCCTTTTTCAACAACCTGGCCAACGCCCATTACCACCTGGGGGATTTTCCCGCCGCGCTGGAAAACTATGCCGCCGCTCTGAAGCTGGAGCCCTCAAACGCCCTTTATCACAACAACAGGGGCAGTGCCCGTCACAGTTCCGGGGAGGCCAAAAAGGCCATCAAGGATTATACCAGGGCTCTGGAACTGGATCGGGAGTTTGCCCTGGCACATTTCAACCGGGGCATTTCATACCATGAGCTGGGCCAGTTCAGCGAGGCCATGGCCGATTATAACAACGCCAGCAGACATGATCCCCGCCTAGCGGGCGCCTATTACCAGCGGGGCCGGCTTCTTAAACAGCTGGGCAACGAGGGCGCGGCCCAGCGCGAATGGCGCAAGGCGGCCAAGATGGGCCATCAGCAGGCCCGTCAGATGCTGGACGGTAAATGAGCAGGGTATGTCCGGGGTGGGAACTCCGGGCCGGGGGCGTCGTCAGGTCTGGCGGCGGCGGTTCTTTTTGGGGGGGGCCTTGAGCCGGAAGGCCACTTCGAAAATCGCCCGCACATAATGTTCCGAGCGGTTGTATGAGAAAACGGCGTCCCATTGCTTTTGCAGGGCCGCTCCCCGCACCCAGCCATGGCTTTGCAGGTAGTTGGCCACGCTGGCCACCGAATCCTCCAGCTGGTTCAGGTCCACCTCGCCGTCGCCGTCGCCGTCGGCGCCCCACATCAGGTAGCTGCTGGGCAGGAACTGGGGCATCCCCAGTGCTCCTGCATATGAGCCCTTGGTGTGGAAGACCCGCTCCAGGTTTTCCCAGTTGATGGCCAGAAAGGCCGCCAGTTCCTGAAAGCCGAATTCCGCTTTCTTCTGAATGCGTTCCTGCAGCCAGTTCTTATCCAGGTCCGGGTGTTTGCGGCTGAGCTTGCGGTAGTGCCTGTCCACCGCCTTGGGGTGGGAGTCCACCGCCAGGGTGGTGAACACGTCCAGCACCCGGTAGGGCAGCTTGGCCCGTCCGAACTGGGTTTCCACCAGCAGAATGCCCACGATGATCTCCTTGGGGACACCATAGTCGGCCTCCACCGCCTTCAGCAGTGGCAGGTGTTTCTTCAGGAAACGCTTGGAAACCATGATGGCGTAGGGCGAGGTGAAATCCTTGTAGAGATCCTCCCCATCGGGATTCATGGAGTTGATCCGCACCACGCGGTCCATTCTTTTCAAGCGGGGATCATAAAGAACGCTTTCCACCGGTCCGCGCTGGAAACCCAGGTCCACCAGGGAATCCAGCAGGGGCTGCAGTTCCTCGCTGGTGAAGTGACCGGGTGGGTCGGCTGATTCCAGGGCCTGGGCAGAACCCGGGCCGGTGAGCAGAAGCAGGGCGGCCAGCACGGACAGCAGCGTTCTTCCGGCGGCGTGGAAAAGCCGCCCGGCAGGCCTGGTTCCAGTATTCTGGTCAGGGGTAACAGGTATCCTCGCGCCGCTGGCGGTGCCGTTTTGGCGCTGAAACACCCCGTCAAGAGGGGGATGGGTTGTCCGGCAAATCTCTCGATCCATAACCTCTCCCATCCGTAAAATACATCTTACGTTACATCAGCAATTTTCGTTTTGCAAGTCACGGTGTTTTCGGGCTGTTTTCAGAGCCCCCGTGGCCCCACCTCCGTCCCGGAATTGTGTCGTTTTGCCAACATTCCGGCCGGGGCGGCCCGGTATAAAACAATCCGCTGAAAACTATGCAAGACCCACACCTGCCGGCTTGTTCCCCAGGCGGTGGAGTTGCCCGGAATTACCGGTCAGTCGCAGGGGGGGGAACCGGGAGGCGGTTCCGGGGGCGGGGGCCGCTTTCCCCTGAGCATGAACCGCCTGATCTTGCCGCTGGCGGTGCGGGGCAGGGTATCCACGATGTGAATCTGAAAGGGAATCTTGAACCGGGGCAGCAGGGAGTCCAGGTGCTCCAGCAGGGAGTCCGGCAGAACAGCCAGCCCCCGGGCCAGCGGAGACGGAACGACATAGGCATGGGACTTCATCAGGCCGTCATCATCGTAATGGCCCACCACGGCACATTCGGCTACCTGATTATGGGAAAGCAGCGCCTCCTCCACCTCTGCCGGGGCCACCCACGAGCCACCTATCTTCATCATGTCGTCCAGCCGGCCATGATAGTAGAAGAACCCCGAGGCGTCCTGGTGGAACAGGTCTCCGGTGGCCAGCCACTCCCCCTGGAAAACTCCGCGAGAACGTTCCAGCTTGTTCCAGTAGCCAGCCGCCATGGAGCCGCCCCGCACCCACAATTCGCCCTGTTCACCCTCCGGGACCTCCTGCCGGATTCCCTCGCCGGTGTCCATCAGCCTCACCTGGTAGCCGGGCACAGGGATGCCGGTGCTGCCCGGCTTCTGGGCGTCGGGGCGGTTGGCCACATAAAAATGCAGCATCTCCGTGGAGCCGATGCCGTCCAGCAGGGGGTGGCTGAAGTGCTCGCGCCAGCCGTGATACAGCGACAGGGGCAGTGTCTCCCCTGCCGAGACCACGAACCGCAGGTGCTCCAGCCGGGGAATTTCCGCCGGGGGGTCGTCCTCCCCGCGCAGCCAGGACCGGTAGGTCCGCAGCATGGCGTTCAACAGGCTGGGCACCGCGTAGAATACCGCCGGCCGGTGCCGCGCCAGCAGGCGAAAGCAGTTGTGGGGGGTGGGAACATCGGTCTGGATGATGGCGGTGGTTCCCAGGGCCAGCGGGGCATAGAGACTGTTGCCCAGCCCGTAGGCGAAGTAGAACTTGGGCGCGGAAAGGGTGGTTTCGCCCGGGTTCAGGCCCAGCACCTGCTTCATGTAATGCTCGGCCGCCCACACCATGGAGCGGTGGGAGTGTATCGCCCCCTTGGGAGAGCCGGTGCTGCCGGATGTGTAGAGCCAGAACGCCGGCATGTCGGGGCCCATGGGCTCGGCGTCCATCTCTCCCGATTCCCCGGCCGTCAGTTCATCCAGCAGGTGCACCTCGCCCTTGTAGTCACGCAGGGCCTGACGGGCCCCGGCGGTGGCGCCGGCCACAATGACCTGCCGGGGTGCGGCAAGCCTGCTCAGGGCCGGGGCTGCTTTCTCCAGCAGTTCCCCGTCCACCACCAGACAGGCCGCCCGGCTGTCCTCCAGGTAATAGGCGTAGTCGCGGGGGTTCAGGGCCGGGTTGAGCGGCACGGCCACCGCACCCATGCGCACGGTGCCCCAGAACACGGGCGGAAAGGCCAGTGTTTCACGCATTAGCAGGGCCACCCGCTCCTCAGGGCGTACTCCCAGGCGCCTGAGGGCGTTTCCCACCCGGTTGCTCAGGGCCGGCAGTTCGCCGAAGGTCAGTTTTTCATCGCCGCAGATCATGTAGGGGCGGCTGCCGAATTCCGCGCCTTGCAGGGGTGCCAGAAAATGGTCGGCCACGTTAAATCGCGGGGGAAGCTGAAGGGGGTGATTCATGGTGTGATCTGCTTGAAAATACTGAGCCGGCTGTTTCCGCTGGCTGTGTTAATGCCTGTTGCTGTACCTGTTGCTATGAGGCCTGTCGCGATGAAGCCTGTCGCGGCCCGGTCTGCTGGGGTGAAGCAGCTCTGTTAAAGCAGCTCTGTTAAAGCATCTCTGTTAAAGCAGCTCTGTTAAAGCCGTTGAAGGCCGTATTAAGCACTGTGCCGGGTCGCGAGTCCGCCCCGGAAAACCGAATTATACGCCTGGGCGCGTTGGCGGCAAGCAATTTCGTGCAAACCGGCTCCGGGCCCCGCCGGGCCGGGGCAATTTGAGCCCCGCCTGATCCTCCCCTGATCCCCATAGCCTGGATTTGGCGCGAATGATGAATTGCTAAGGCTGTGAGATATTTACCGGTAATCTGTACCGGTAGTCTGTTCCGCTATCCGGCCCTGGCGGCCCCGCTGCGGGGTCCTGCCTGAGGAAAAAGCAGCAAGAACGGCGGGGCGGCTGGATATTGCAATGTGATATCATATACTTGCCCCGTGGTTTGCGGTTGGAAACGGCGGCCGGATTTGCTATCATGAGCAGAGACGATGGGATCGGGCCGGTCTGCGGCATCGAACCCAACCCGGTACCGATGGCGGATAAAAGCTTAACGAAAATAAGGGAGTATTTTCCGGAGGAACAATGGGTGTTGGAAAACTGACAGGCCCCAAGAAGGCGGCGCTGCTGCTTTTGGCCATGGGCGAGGAAGGGGCCGCCGATGTGATCAAGAACCTGGAGGACAGCGAGATCCAGCAGGTGGGTTATTATATGGCCCGCTTCACGGACGTCTCCCCGGAAGAACTGGACGTGGTGCTGGAGGAGTTCTACAACAAGAGCGCCACCGGGGGCGAGGGACTGATCATCAACGCATCCGGCGACTTCGTAAAGAACACGCTTGCCAAGGCCCTGGGCGGCGACCGCGCCAAGGACCTGGTGGACAACCTCTCGGCCAATGTGGAGGAGAGCGCCCTGGAGTCCCTGAAGTGGCTGGACCCCAAGGCCATCGCCAACTTCATCACCCACGAGCATCCCCAGACCATCGCCCTGATTCTGGCCCACCTGGAAGACCCGGAGCAGACGGCCACCGTGCTGAAGGAACTGCCGGAAAACCTGCAGGCCGACGTGGTCTACCGCATGGCGATCCTGGAGAGTATCCAGCCCGGGGTGGTCTCGGAGATCGACGAGGTGCTCTCGCGCGAGATGCAGGCCGCCGGAGCCATGGGCACCAGCAAGGTGGGGGGCATCGAGGCCGTCGCCGAAATGCTCAACTCCCTGGACAAGTCCACCGAGACACGCATCCTGGCCACCATCG
>JAOUPZ010000126.1 GCA_029879595.1 Deltaproteobacteria bacterium
GGCTGTTTCCGCAGTTGTTTCGGTATCGGTCATGGAACGCCTCCATGGCGTGTTTGTAAAATGAGCGCAATATGGTTTATTTCGTGAATCCGGCCCGGTTTGGCGTGTCGGCTCAGGTTCAGGAGCGACTTCCAGCCGTTGTGAATTATTTACCACAGACCACTGGTGTTACGGAAGAAGTATTAGCAATAAGCTCCCGTTGGGGCTCAGCAGAGGGGGCAGAAACTCGTTGCGCTGAAGATAAAAATATCTCGGGGTTCGGGGCCCGAGGAATATGGCAGGAAATGAATAGGGAAAACCCGGAAAAAGCGTTCCGGGCTATTCACTTACTTCCGGCTGAGGTTCCCCATCCTGATTTTCTTGCCGCAGGCTTTGCTGTTTATCCAGGTCGGCCGGAGTCAGTTTGAAGGAACCCCTGAGTATATCCCCGGTTTCTTCCTCGCCGCTGGTGGCCCGCCTGAATTCCATTGCGGCGTCGTGGGTGGAGGCTTGCATGTCTTCTGCAGAAAATACGATCTTGGGCCTGATGAAAACCACCAGATTGGTTTTCAGCAACTGGTTGGACTTGCTCTTGAACAACCAGCCTATTCCCCAGATATCGCCTAGGCAGGGCACCTTGTTTTCGGTTTCCACGTTCTGTTCCTGGATTAACCCGCCGATGGCCATGGTGTTGTTGTCATCCACGACTACCTGGGTGTTGATGCTCCGCTTGAGCGTGGTAACGGCCTGCTGGGTGGAGGAATATACATCCTGCCGCGCGGCGATGGAGCTGCTTTCCTGCTGGATAATCAGCCGGACACGGTCCTCGCCGGTAATCTGAGGCGTGATCTTGAGAATTATACCGATGTCCTTGAACTCATACTCCGTGGTGGTCTGCAACTGGTTGTTGGTGACCGTACGGGTTGAAACGGGAACGACCTGGGAAACGTTGATCTCGGCTTCCTGATTGTTCAGGGTCAGAATCTGCGGGTTGGCCAGCACATTGAAATCCTGATCCTGCTGGCTGGCCTGGATAAATCCGGAAAAGGAAACGAATTCCTGGCCCTGGAAGCTGATGGTGTTGCCCAGGACACCCACCACCGCGCCGGTGGAAGACGCCAGCGCCCCTTCCAGGGTGTTCGGGGTGGCATCGGGGACACCCACGCCGGCCACTCCATTGCTGACTTCGGCCACGGACTGCCAGCGAACGCCCAGTTGCAGGCTTTTTTCCAGACTGATTTCCATAATCAGAATTTCGACAAATACCTGGGGCCGCCGGACATCCAGTTCCTTTAGCATCAACTCCAGGGTTTCGATCATATCGGGCTCGCCAAAGGCGATGATGGAGTTGGTGGCCTTATCAGCGGTAAAAGTCATCTCGTTGAGCGACCCGGCGGCGGTGCCGCCCTTCTGTGGTGCGGGACGTGATCCGGCCTTGGGTGCGGCCTGGGCCACGGGTCCCTTGATATTCATATTCTTCAGGATGGTGACAAGTTCCTCCGCGTCAGCGTGCTGAAGGCGGAACACCTTGACACCACGTTCCTGGGCTGAGCCTGGGACATCCAGCTTGGCGATTATCTCCAGGAACTTTTCCAGCAAAGTGGGTTCCCCCACGATGATAAGCGTATTGGTGGTTTCATAGGCCACCACCTTGAGGTCACTGGAGGCGCCCGACGATTTGGCTCCGGCGGTACGCCTGCCCCTGGGTGACGGGGTGGGAGAACCATCTGCATCGTGAGATTCTGAGATTACCGATCCCAGCGAGGTGAGCAGCGGGGCCAGCTTGGAGGCCTGGGCATAGTTGAGGGTGACAAGCCGGAAGGCGATATCGCCAGGAGGGATGTCCATTTCATCAATGATTTCAATCAGCCTTTCCACGCTGCTTTCCACATCGGAAATGACCAGTACGTTAGCCGGCACATATACCGATATGGCCGCTGTTTTTGAGGTCAGGGGAGACAGCGCCGCCTTGATCTGGTTCGCATCGGCGTACTTCAGAGGAAATATCTGGGTGATGAAGAAGTTGTCATCCTTGCCCACCTGTTTTTTGGTTATGGTGCGTGAGGGCAGTCGGGAGGCATCCTTGGTCTGGACCACCTGAACCAGCGGGCTGTTTACAGTGCGTATGGTGGTGAAACCATTCATGGAAAGAACGGTCTCGAATATCTGGAGGGCGTCTTCCTGTTTGAATTTCTTAGGTGATATCAGCGTGATATTACCCCTGATCTGGGATTCGTCCCAGAGCATGGGCACATCAAGGGTTTCACTCATCAGTTTGAGAAAACTGTTGATCTCAATGTTGTTGAAATTCATTTCAATGAGATCGCCCTTCTTCCAGGCCCGCTTTGCAGCCGGTTTCTTATTTTCCTTGGCGGGCTGGGCCGGTGCCGGACTCTTGTCTTTTGGAGCGTCTGTTTCCGGGGGCTTGGCGGGAAGCCGCTGTTGGGCCTGCACAGGTGGTCTGGGTGGTTTTTCGTCGGGCTGTTCACCCTCGGGGTTATCAGCGGGTGCCGGGGTGGCGGCCTTGTCCCTTGGTTGGGGCCTGGGGCGGTTGCGGAGTTTTTCCCGGCGGGCTTTCAAGGCTTCACGGCTTCTACGGCCCTTGTCCTGCCCGTCCTTGGGGGGACGGGTAATGCCCTGGGGGATGTTTTTCAGGTATTCCGGCTTTTCCGTTTCGTCGGTGGGGGGCTCTTCCTGCTCTCCCTCCTCAGGCAGTTCGGTCTGTTCTTCCGGCGGGGGCGGTTCATCCTGCCCCCAGGCCAGATAGGTTGAAGGCACTGAAAGCCCGAAGATCAGTGTGAAGGCAATAAAAAACGTCAGCAGACCGGCGGTATTCCGATGCCTTTTGGGGGGGCTTGCTTTGTGGTTGTCGGGTGACAGCTTCATTAAATTCAGGTAGTCCTTTTTTTACCGGGCAGCTGTGTGCAGTAATCTTATCCGGGCTTCTATTCCCGGCCCCCGCCTGCCCGTACCGCGAAGGATATTAACAGGGGTGCATTGAGTTCCGAATGTTCTAATTTCCTGTCAGGAATATTCTCATGCAGAAAAAAAATTCAGGCTTCAGCGTTCCCTTTTTCCAGTATTGTCCACATAGCCTGCGCAAGTCTTAAATCACCATAGCAGGTTAACTTGATATTTTCTTCCTCGCCCGGAATTAACAATGGTTCAATGCCGGCAAGTTCCATCAACTGGGCGTCATCTGTGGCCCGGCGACCGGCTTTTCTGGCGGCCTGATGCGCTTTCCAGAGGCCCTCCCAGCGAAATCCCTGGGGGGTTTGCACCCGATAGAGATCATCCCGCAAAACCAGTCTTGTTCCCTCTTTTGTCTTCCTGAAAAGCGTATCGTTTACCGGCAATGCCGGAACTATGGCCGGACTGTCCTTCAACCCTTCCAGAACCCGTTCAACCAGGGAGGCGCTAAGCAGCGGTCTGGCCCCGTCATGCACTAGCACCGTTTCAGGAGGGTTTGCAGAGAGGCTTTCCAGTGCGTTAAAAACAGAATCCTGCCTTTCCCGGCCCCCAATAACATATCTGATAACTCCAGGGCGTAAACAGTTCAATTCAATGGTTATTTTACTCAGGTCCTGTTCAGAGGCAACAACTATTATTTGATCTATCCCCTCCAGGCCAGCGAAAACCTGCACTGTACGACGGATTATGCTTTGTCCGCCCAGTTCCAGCAGCAGTTTGTTGGATCCCGCACCCATGCGGCTGCCGGAACCTGCTGCGGCAATTATCAGGGCACAACGGTTTTCTTTACCTGGTGTAGGCACTTTAATTTCGGGCCGTCTGGACAGATGCCGGGGGTTGGCCCCTGCCTGTTGCACCGCTTGGCAACCTTGGTGTTTTCGCTCCCAAGGCCTTGCAGCCGGACATTTTTGACTGCTGGCGGATACTGCGACCGCCTTGACACAGGATTGGGTCGCGGTTTTAATAAACTCTCGGGTTACCAGATCAGAACAACCAGAAAATCCTTCCGGGCCAGTATCAGTTTCTGATTCCCCATAAAAGGCATTACACCCTGCCAGGGGGATAAAATCAAATGCCCGCACAGGTCCTGGCCAATAATAACCAAGGCAGAGAAGGCATACCTTTGAACTCCCCCAATAAAAACACATTCAATGACATCCGGATGAAGGGGTTCAGGAAGCGAACCGAGGTGGCCCTGCTTCAGGAGATCATCCGGGAACGCCTGCACCCGCTGGAAGGCGAGGAACTGGAACTTTCCCAATTAGCCGGACGAGTCCTGTGCGATGATGTGGTAAGTGAAATCAGCGTGCCTCCTTTCGACAAATCGGCCATGGACGGCTACGCACTCCGCAGCGAGGAGACATTCGGCGCCGGAGATTATAATCCATTGAAATTTGAAGTGATCGGCGAGGTGACTCCCGGCGAGGAATTCCAGGGAACCGTGGGCCGGGGGCAGACCGTTCGGATCATGACCGGGGCACCTTTGCCCAGGGGAGCCGATGCCGTGCTGATGGCCGAGCACACCACAGAATCAGAGGGCAGAATGCTGGCCGTGGAGGCGGTTACACCGGGCAAGCACGTCATCAGGGTGGGGGAGGATATTCAGGCCCAAAGCGTGGTCCTGAAGGCGGGCCGCAAGCTTCGCCCCCAGGATCTGGGTGTGCTGGCTTCCATCGGCAGGGGCAGATTGTGCGTAAGGCGGCGGCCCCGCGTGGCGCTGCTGATAACCGGGAACGAGTTGCTCAAGCCGGGAGAAAAACCCCGCGGTGCGATGATCGTAGACTCCAATTCTGTTGTACTTCAGGCGCTTATCAATAGAGACGGAGGGATTGTCTCTGAGGTGCAGCACCTGCAGGATGACCGCGAGATCATCAAAAATGCTCTTTTGGAATGCAGTGCGGACATACTGCTGACCACCGGGGGAACCTCTGTCGGAGTTGAGGATTACGCCCCGGCGTTGATTGAGGAAAACGGCGAACTGCTGGTACATGGAATCGCCATGCGTCCCTCGGCGCCGACCGGCATGGGGCTGGTGCAGGGTCGGCCGGTATTTCTTCTGCCGGGCAACCCGGTGGCCTGTCTGGCGGCATACGATTTCTTCGTGGCTCTCGCGGTGAGGCGGCTGGCCGGCCTGCCCGAAGCCTGGCCGTATCATTCCCGGATAGTGGAACTGGCCGACAGGATCACTTCCGTCATCGGCAGGCTGGATTACGCCCGGGTTAAAATAAAGGACTCCCGGGCGCACCTCCTGGCCACCAGCGGCGCTTCATCGCTGACCACCACCACAAATTCCGACGGCTTTATTGTGGTGGATCAGGACTCGGAGGGGTTTCCCGCCGGGGAAAAAGTAAAGGTCTGGCTGTATGATTGAAAGAAACCGAGCCAACTGAAAAACAAGGCAACATCAGAGATATGCAAGATTGCATGTCTCAAAAATAATCCGGTTGCGGTGTGAGAAAATCAAAATTTGCGGAATTGAGGCAAAGCTAAATATTTCGCCCCAAAAGGGTTCGACCAGAAAGAACGGAACTGGTTTTCATGGAGATTAAATGAAGCAGGAACAGTTTCTGTCAGTGGTAACAGCGGAGGAGGCCACCCGGATATTCCGCGAGGCCATACAACCCGGACCGCTTGGTGAAGAAGAAGTCAGCCTTTCCGATTCCCTGGGAAGGGTGTTGTCCCGGAACATAGTTTCCCGGGTAGATGTTCCTTTTTTCGACCGCAGCAACGTGGACGGCTTCGCCATCCGCTCCCAGGATTCCTTTGGCGCTGATGAAACCTCGGGAAAGAGCCTGCAACTGACCGGAGAGGTGATCCATACCAATGTGGTGCCCCGCAGTGAAATCAGCCCCGGAAAAGCCTCCGCCATTGCCACCGGAGGCGTGATTCCGCGGGGGGCTGATGCGGTAATCATGGTGGAGGACACCAAACCGGACCCGGATGCGCCGGATGGCCAGGGAATAATCATTTACAAGGGGGTAGTGCCCGGCAATGCAATATCCTTCGCCGGCACGGATATAGCCTCCGGAGAAACCGTGCTGCACAGCCGGTTTCGGCTCACATCGCGTGAAACAGGGGTGCTGGCGGCAATCGGTTATGAGAATGTGCCGGTATTCCGCAGGCCCCGCGTGGCGATTATTTCCACCGGAGATGAGATCATCCCCCCCGGCAAGGAAATGCATGTGGGCCGCATTTATGATTCCAACGGTACTATTATCCGGGACGCGGTGCGCGAGTTGGGCTGCGAAGCCGATCACCTGGGCATTGTTCCTGATCACGAGCCCACCATCCGCAAGGCTGTGGAAAAAGCGGTGGCCGAATATGACTTTGTGCTGCTTTCAGGAGGCACCAGCAAGGGGGAGGGCGACCTGAACTACGCCGTGGTGAATACCATGGGTGCACCGGGTATACTGGTGCATGGCGTGGCCCTGAAGCCGGGCAAACCGCTTTGCCTGGCACTTATAGGCAAGACTCCGCTGGCTATCCTGCCCGGCTTTCCCACATCGGCTGTGTTCACGTTTCACGCCTTTATAGCGCCCGTTTTGCGGATAATGGCCGGAGAAAAGGAGGAGGACCCGCAGGAGATATCCGCCCGGCTGCCCATGCGGGTAAATTCCGCCAAGGGCCGGACCGAGTTTCTACTGGTGAACCTGGTTGATGGCCGGGATGGATACTCAGCCTATCCCATGGGAAAGGGTTCTGGTTCGGTGACCACATTTTCCAAGGCCGATGGCTTCATCTGCATTGACAGGAACGCCGAATACCTGGAGGGCAACGAGCAGGTAAATGTGACCCTGATCGGACAAAAGCTCAAACCGGCCGACCTGGTGGTAATCGGGTCACAGTGCGTGGGGCTGGATTATATCCTGGCCATGATGAGCAGGGAGGGCTGGAGGGTAAAGTTCATTGCTGTAGGCTCCACCGGGGGGCTTACCGCCGCCGCCCGTGGAGAATGCGATATTGCCGGCTCACATCTGCTCGACGAGAAAACCGGCATCTACAATCAGCCGTTTCTTGATGATTCGTTGCACCTGGAAAAAGGCTATGGAAGAAGGCAGGGGCTGGTCTTCCGCAAGGATGACGACCGCTTTGGAGGCCTGGAACTTCAGGAGGCGCTAACCCTGATAAAAACCCCGGCGGCTCCGCTTGCGGGGGAAGGCAGCCCCGACGGAAAGACTTCCCTGATGATAAACCGCAACCGGGGCAGCGGCACCAGGATCCTGATAGACAAACTGCTGGATGGCCAAAAGCCGCAGGGCTATCTGGTTGAGGCAAAATCACACAACGCGGTGGCCGCCGCAGTGGCCCAGGGCCGGGCCGACTGGGGGGTGGCCATCAACCATGTGGCGGAACAACTGGGGCTGGGATTTCTTTTCATCGTAAATGAAGAGTATGATTTCGTAATTCCCCGGGCCCGGCAGGACAGGCCCGCCGTGAAGGCGTTTTTATCCATGCTGCACAGCCAGGAAACACAAAAAGCGCTCCAGGACATGGGGTTTGCCATATGATGCCAGCGTAATGAATCCAGCCAAAGCACAAAAAAAGCAGGGAACAACACCAGAAAAAGACCTTGTATGGGCTGTAATACCAGCCCGCTATGGCTCCACGCGGCTGCCCGGCAAACCGCTGGCCATGCTGGCCGGCAAACCCATGATCCAGCATGTCTGCCAGAGGGCTGAGCGGGTAAGGTCCGTGGCCATGGTGATAGTGGCCACCGATGATGAGCGCATCAAAAAGGCGGTGGAGGACTTCGGGGGAAAGGCTGTATTGACCGGAGAGCATCCCACGGGAACCGACCGCATAGCTGAGGCGGTGAGGCTCTTTGAGCGGGAGCACGCGGCACCGGGCTGGGTGCTTAATGTGCAGGGGGATGAACCCCTGATCGACCCGCACGACCTGGAATCACTGGTTTCGGGGCTGATTGCCGGCGGCGATGCTCCCATGGGCACACTCGTATACCCCCTGCGCGATGAAGCCGAAAAGGCCAACCCCAATATCGTCAAGGCGGTGCTGGATAGCCAGGGCCGGGCGCTATATTTTTCACGGGCGCCGGTACCATGTGTGCGGGATCAGAACAAAGACGATACACCCAACAAAACAGCAGGTTACAAGCATCTGGGAATATATCTGTACCGGCGGGACTTTCTGGATGTATTTCATCGTCTGCCACCTACCGCGCTTTCTGAACTGGAGCAGTTGGAGCAACTGCGGGCTTTGGAGCATGGCTACAGCATTCAATGCTTCGTGGCCCGTTCGCCGGGGTTTGGGGTGGATGTGCCGGAGGACCTGGCCCGGGCCGAAGAAATGATTTTGGCCGGCAAGGCGCCCTGAACGCTTAATT
>JAOUPZ010000484.1 GCA_029879595.1 Deltaproteobacteria bacterium
CCCTGCTGGGGCTGAAGTTGCCCATGGGCAAAAACGGGGGGCATAGCCCCAGCCTCCAAATTGTTTATTTCGAGATGACTTGTAGTCTTGGCTTTGGTCTTGGCTCTGTTCTTGGAAATACAACAGACACAGGCAGGCACAGGGGTCCATCTGAAAAAAATCAGCCCACATCATGGGAGCGGTTTGCCGGCCAGGGGGTCAGCCGGAGGAATCCTCCAGCAATTCCTTGGATGAGGCGGATTTGTTGCCCAGAGAATTCCGGGCCTGATCGAGTTCGATTTCCTTCATCTTCTTCTTCATATTGGTGGTTTCCGCCAGGGCTTCCAGTTCCGCCACCGTTTCCAGAAGGGAATGGGCCAGGCTGGTCAGCTCCTCGGCCGAGGCCGAGCTCTGTTCCGCATTGGCGGCGGTGCTTTGAATCACACCTTCCATCTGGGAGGAGGATTGATTGACCTGCTGGATGTGCACAGTCTGCTCCTGGCTGGAATCGGATATCGAGGAAATGGTATCGGTCACCTGATGTATAATCCCGTTGATATCATTCAATAGTTTCTCCATATCCTGGGCGGAGGCCACGCCCTGCCCGGCCTTGATAACCGATGATTCGATGATTTCCGTGGTGTTTTTGGCGGCGGTGGCGCTGCGCAGGGCCAGGTTCCGCACCTCCTCGGCAACCACGGCGAAGCCCTTGCCGGCATCACCCGCGCGGGCGGCTTCAACGGCGGCGTTAAGGGCTAACAGGTTGGTCTGAAAGGCAATCTCATCAATAGTGCGGTTGATCTGGGCTGTCTTGTCCGAGGCGTCCTTGATCTCGTTGATAACATTTACCAGGGATTTCATGGAGTCACCGCCCCTGCCCACCAGCTGCTGGGCCTGGCTGGCCAGACTGCTGGCATCCCGGGTGGTGTTGCTGTTGGCTTCGGCCATGGCCGCAATCTCGGTCAGGGTTGCGTTGGTCTCCTCTACCGAGGCGGCCTGTTCCGATGAACCTTCTGCAAGCATCTGGCTGGCCGACTGAACCTGCTGAGAAGCATTGGCCAGGTGACCGGCGTTCTGGTTGAGCTTCTGTATGACGCCCAGCAGGGGCCGCCGGATGTAGCCGGATATGCTGCGGGAAAGAACAATGCTCAGGATGACGGACACCAGGGCGAAGGGGATGGAAAGGTAGTACACCAGACGGTTGATTTCATCCGCGGCCTCCGAGCTTTGACTCATGGCAAGCGCCAGCTCCTCTTTCTGGTGGGACACAAAGGGATTTAACCCCTCGAACAGAAGTTCCGCCACGGTATCAAAGTTTCCCATATGCCCATTGCCTTCGGCAGGTCCGCCATCCACATAGGCATGAGCCATTATTTTCCCCGTTTCATAAAATGCGTTGAAGCGGTGCCTGATTTCATTGAGGTCATTCACGGACTTGGTGTCACCGTTTTTTTCAAACAGGGACTGGAGAACATCGGAGCGCTTCTTGAATTCTGCCGCGTTACCGGAGGCCTTTTCAAAACCGTCATTAAGTCCGTCCAGGCCCCTGGTGGCGGAAATATCCGTCAGCCACTGCCAGACACCATTGACGGCATCGCGCATGCTGTTGGTTTCTTCCACAATGGCCAGGTTTCTGTTCAGAGCCTGCGAGGTGAGTTTTTTGATATGGGATATTTCAGCCTGCAGGGAAACCACGAAAAATCCAAACAGGACCATCAGAATCGAAAAACCGATTCCCATCTGGATGCCGGGACGAAGTCTGGTAAGCATGGATCAGCCTCCCAAAAAAAAAATTAAACGGCACGGGAACTGCCGGACAGGACTCACCGGCTCAGGGGATAAGGCATTTTCGGAAGGAGGCAGGCATCCTTCACGAAGAATTATACCCCGGAAAGAATATTTCCCATACCCAAGCTAAAGGTATCATTGGTCGGGACTGGTAATCAAATTGCCGCTCATGAAAACACCGCCTGGGAAATTACAAACTACACTGAGAATGCCTAACAGAGAATGCCTGTCAGAGAACGCACAAAGAAATATGCACAAA
>JAOUPZ010000485.1 GCA_029879595.1 Deltaproteobacteria bacterium
CTGTAATTTAAGAGCACTGTAATTTAAGAACACTGTAATTTAAGAACTGTTTCTTCCCTTTCAGCGATATGTTATAACATAACACAATTCTTTTGAATATTTTTGTTTGGCAAACAGCAAACGGGCTGTCTGTTAAACGGGACGCAAGGAAACTGAACATGAACAATATATATCGCTGGACCATGGCGCTGCTGGCGCTTTGGTTGATGCTGGGGCCGCCTGCCGCCGCGTGGGGAGCCCCCAAGGTTGTGGTGACGCTGCCTCCATTGCACTCCCTGGCGGCCGGGATAATGGAAGGAGCCGGCCAGCCCCAGATGCTGCTGACCGGCGGAGAATCTCCGCATTCGGCGAGTCTCAGGCCTTCTGCGGCCCGCGCCCTGCAAAACTCCGACATCATTGTCTGGGTAGGACCGGATATGGAGACGTTTCTCAAAAAACCTCTGTCGGTACTGGGTGGTAAGGCCAGCGTACTTACGGCTGTTCTCATACCGGGGATATATCTGCTGGAAACAAAGCTGGACACCCATGAGCATGAAAAGGGCGGTGAGCATAAGCACGGGCAGTTCAATCAGCACATATGGCTGGCTCCGAAAAACGCCATCCTGATAGCCCGGACGCTGTCACGTATGCTTATCGCAAAGGACCCCCTGAATGAAAAGCTCTACGCCGACAACACAAAAAGACTTGTGGAGGACCTCCTGAAACTGGACAAGGAACTGCTGGAAAGTCTCAAGGAAGTAAAGGGCAGGCCCTTCATGGTTTTTCACGATGCCTATACATATTTCACCAAAAGATATGATCTGAATCTGCAGGGCGCGGTTTCATACTCCCCGGAGACCGCCCCGGGAGCCCGGAGGGTCAGTGAAATACACCGCGAGGTTAAGGAAAAAAAGATTGTCTGCCTGTTCTCTGAGCCTCAATTCGAGCCGGCCCTGGTGAAAACGCTGATTGAAGGCACAAGCGTCCGCTCCGCTTCGCTGGACCCGCTGGGCAGCGGGCTGGAAGCAGGCAGGGACATGTATTTCAGGCTGCTCCGCAATCTGGCGGGCAATATGAAGGGCTGTCTGGCCGGCTGAGCGCCCCCCCGCGGGAAAACGGGGGGTGTGTACAGTGGCCCGGCGGGTTCTACTTCAAAACCTGGCTGATGAGGGCGTCGATATTGTTGACGAATTCGGTCATGCCGGTGGAGGGACTGATCAGCATTGATTCCTGCAGCACCACCGTGGGGGTAGCCTGCACGCCGTATTTCTTGGCGCGCACCATGGAGTCCTCGATTTTCCTGTTCACCCAGTCAGACTGCCCCTGGGCCTTGTATTCCTCGCCGATACCGGCTGACCTGGCGATGAAATCAACGGTGGCCGGATCATATACATTTACCGAGTATTCAAAAGTGGCATTGAAGATCAGGGCCTTGATTTCTTCACCTTTGCCCAGCTTTTCCGCCACATAGTACAACCGGAGAGGATAGTCGGCCTGCTTGGGAAAAATAATCGGCGTATTGACTATCTTCAGGCGTTTGGCGTGTTTATCCAGCATGGACTTGGAGGCCTTGCGGAAGTTGTTGCAGTGGGGGCAGGTGAAATTGAAGAATTCCTCAAAAACCACCTTGTCCAGGCTCTTGACGGCGGGAACGTTTCCAACCTTGTCAAATTCTCCCTTGAGCTGTCCGGCTGCGGCACCTTGCAGCGCCATAAAAGCGATGGTGGCTGCGAAAACGGTTTTGATGATCTTGTTCAGCATTAATACCCTGTTATTAATTATTAGGTTATCATGGCATGACAACGTTGGTTTTCAGGAAGTTTTTCCCGGAGTCATATCCGTTAAACAGGACTGGGAAAAACACGTTCGGATTTCACGATAATTATCCTTTTAGCACTCATTCCCCAAAAACATAAAGCAGAAAATGATTGATCTCAAACCAATACGGGCCATCGCGCTGGATGTTGTGGGCCAGGGCAAGTCCTATGAGAGTCAGGATGAAATCGCTGAATTCATCTGGGGCGTGCTCAACAGGGGATATACTGT
>JAOUPZ010000127.1 GCA_029879595.1 Deltaproteobacteria bacterium
TTCACATTCGTGGTGGAACGGGCTCTGAGCATGAGCCAGGAGGCCCGGAGCAAGCCCGCCCCGGCAGCCGCCGCTGCCACAGCCGCCGCAACCGAGGCCGCCCTGGCAGCTCCGGCGGGCGGACCCGCCCCGGACGGCCGGGACCTGGTCACGGCCGACCCGGCGATGCAGCAGCTCCTGGGAGTGGCCGAGAATGTCGCCAGGTCCAAGGCCACCGTGCTGATCCAATCGGAAAGCGGTACCGGAAAGGAACTGCTGGCCCGCTATATTCACGTCCGCTCGGACCGCCCGGATGGTCCATTCGTCGCCGTAAACTGCGCGGCCCTGCCGGAAACTCTTTTGGAAAGCGAGCTTTTCGGGCACCGCAAGGGAGCCTTCACCGGCGCCATTCAGGACCATAAGGGCCGCTTTGAGCAGGCCCACGGCGGAACCATATTGCTGGACGAAATCAGCGAGATGGCCCTGCCGCTGCAGGCCAAGCTGCTGCGCGTGCTCCAGGAGCACGAGGTGGACCGCATCGGCGGCAAGGAACCCATTTCCGTGGACGTGCGGGTGATCGCCACCACCAACCGCGACCTGTTCAAATATGTGGAGGAGGGCAAGTTCCGCGAGGACCTGTACTACCGGCTCAACGTGATTCCCATGCGCCTGCCCCCCTTGCGGGAACGCAAAGGGGACGTGCCCCTGCTGGCCGATCACTTCATCCGCAAACACGCCATGCGCAACGGGCGTTCCGCCGTGGCCATCTCCAACGAGGCCATCGAGGTGCTTTGTCACTACAACTGGCGGGGCAACGTGCGGGAACTGGAAAACGTCATGGAGCGGGCCCTGCTGCTTTGCGATGGAAAGAGCATCCTGCCCCACCACCTGCTGATGGGGCAGTCTCCATCGACAGCGCAGGCCGCAGCCGCAATTGCCCCCGCCCCCGCCGCCCAGGAAGCGCCCGCCGCCGGGTCCAACGGCAGCGGCTCTCCCGCCCAGCCTTCGGGCGAGACCCTGGGAATCTCCGTGGGGATGTCCATGCGGGAGGTGGAAAAAAAGCTGATATTCGAAACCCTGCGCAACACCGGCGGCAACCGCACCCAGGCCGCCAAGGTGCTGTCCATCTCCATACGCACCCTGCGCAACAAGCTTAACGAATACGCCGCCGATGGCGAGGAGTTCGAGATGGAAACACAGGACTGACGCGGGTTTATACCCGCCGGGGCTATACGTTGAAGCGGAAGTTGATCACGTCACCATCGCGGACGATGTATTCCTTGCCCTCCAGCCTCAGCCTGCCGGCATCACGGGCCTGTTTCTCCCCCCCCAGGGACACCAGATCCTCGTAGGAAATCACCTCGGCGCGTATGAAGCCCCGCTCAATGTCCGAATGGATCTTGCCGGCGGCCCGGTGCGCCGATGTCCCCCGGTGGATCGGCCAGGCCCGGCTCTCGTCCTCCCCGGTGGTGAGAAAGCAGATCAGGTCCAACAGCTCAAAGGCGCTGCGCACGAAGCGGTCCCGGGCTGACTCTGTGAGACCCAGCGCCTCCAGGAACTCCGGCTGCTCAGCCTCGTCCATCTCCGCAATGTCCATCTCCACCTTGCCGCTGATCGCCAGCAGCGTCCCCTCTCCGGCCACCTGGCGCAGGCCTTCCGGAATCCCCCCGCTGAGGTCGGACTCCGACTGGTTCACCAGGATCAGCTGGGGCTTGCGCGAAAGATGGGCGAAGCCGGCCAGGCTGCGCAGTTCCTCCTCGGCCAGGTCCATCGTGGCCAGGGGCTGCTCGTTTTCCAGGTGGGCGATGCAGCGCGCCAGCAGCGCCCGCTCACTGTCCTTGCCGGCCTCCTTCTGGATTCGCTTCAGGCGGTTTTCCAACGGCCCCAGGTCGCTGAGGATCAGTTCTGTGCGGAAATCGCGCAGATCGCGCACCGGGTCGGGAGCCGAGGACAGCATCGGGTTTTCAAACGCCCGCACCACCACCACCAGCGCCTCGCAGTTCTGCATGGCCTGAATTACCTGGGAATCCAGCCCGCTGCCCTTGGCGGCGGCGCCATCAGGCCGGGCCCCGACATCCACGAAGTTCACCTCGGCAAAGGTCTTCTTCCGGGATGAGTGCAGCCGCGCCAGGTGTTCCACCCGCTCATCCGGAACCTTGATCACCCCCATGTTTTCCCGCGTCTTGCCGGAGGCTCCGGTCTCGGCCCGCAGGCCGGTCAGGGCATTGAATATGGTGGTCTTGCCTGATCCAGCAAAGCCGACTATTCCTATTTTCATCTGATTTTCCCGGTAATTGATTATTGACGGCAAGTGACGGGGGGATTCTCCGGCTTTTTTTTACCGCCTGAAAAAACTGTGGCGGCAGACCGGAATATTGTCAAGAACACCTGCCGCAACTGAGCAGGGCTGTCAGGAGACGAAAAAACAACAATTGCCAAAAAGTCCTTCACATCAAACATTTCCTTTGTTTTTAAAAAATTTTGGGATATATATACCTTGAACACATGGCTGACAGGGAGAAGACATTATCGAGTTGGCCTGAACACGATAAACCTGGAAAAAGTTATATTGCCCGGCGGACACTGTGGTATAAATGCCCGGCTTTTGCATTTTGATGATTCCCGGAGGATGGTTTTACCGGACGCAACGGTAAAGCGGTCCCAGGGAAACAAGAAATGCGAAAGCGCAGATAAGCACAACGGCAGTGACACCCTGAAGTCCTTCTGAGAGGCGGCAAAGCCGACCGCACAGGACGACTGACCGGGAAAGGCGCCAAGGGAGGAAGGGGCCCCGCCCAACAAGGCCGGGGACCAGAAGCGCGGAAGAGGGCAAAAAACTTTTTCATATGGTAGGCAGCAAATGTCTGAATCGGTTCTATTAAATCCGGACGCTCACCGTCAGAACAAGCAAGGCAAGGGCCTAGCGCTTCTCCTGGTTGACCCCCAACCTGAGAGCCGCGCACTGCTGAAGGCCGCCGTCCGTAGCGTTGAAATGGTGCAAAACGTACGTGAGACTTCCAACGCCAAGAATATCCTGCCCATTCTCAGCGACCAGAAGATCGACATCATCCTCATTGAGCAGAACTGGGATGACGTGGATGTTTTCGAAGAAGTAAAGAGGATCAAGGCCGACTCCCGGTACGCCGGACTGCGGTTCATCCTGATGTCATCCCACCTGGATATGGAAAGCCGCCGCAAGGGAATCGAGGCCGGCATCCTGGGATACCTGTCCAAACCGTTCGATATCAACAACCTGGAACGGGCCATCAAAGACTCGATGGGCAAGGTCAGCACCAACCACAAGGAAACCCTCAACAAAGTCCGCAGGATTGAGTTCTTTTCCGAGTTTTCCGACCTGGAACTGGTGCGGCTGCTTAAAATCTGCCACACCCGCAAGTTCAGCATCCAGGAGCTGATATTCTCCGAGGGAGAGAATGGAGACCGCCTGTATGTGCTCATCATGGGTCAGGTGGAGATCGTGAAGAAGCGCCCGGACGGAGAGTATCAGCAACTGGTGGTGCTCAATCCCGGTGATGTGTTCGGGGAGATGGCCATTGTGGACCAGGAGCCCCGCAGTGCCGACGCCCGGGCTTTGTCAAATGCCATGATCATTGAGCTTAACGCGCAGATAATCAACAATATCAACGATATTTTGGCGCTGAAGCTGTTCAGGAAAATTGCGATCCTGGTAACAAAGAGACTCCGCACCTACACCACACAGCGTGTCAGCCAATCCTGATGCCCCCTGCCTGAGCCGGAACACACCCCGGTACAAGCCGGGAGTGTATCCCGATACCGCTCAAATGATCCCAGGTCCTTGAACCCGGATATCCGGGGGGACATTTATCCTTTCTTTGCGTTTAATAAACTGCGACGACAAGCAATGGAACAGTGTGTCCTGGTCCTGCCGGGGCGCCTGTTCATTCTACCCAGACCGGTTCTTTGCAACATGCACATGGCCCGGCCCGGAGTTTTTTGGCATACTGTGAATACAGTTTCTTATATAGCTTGCCACTGGCGTGGCAGGGTGGAGACGCACCAGGGACCTGCAGTGGTGCCATTCCCACCGGCGGAACCGAGGTTGATATCAGCCTTCCCGTTGAATCGCTAATGTCCGGTTGCCCTTGAAGAGAACAGTCCATGAATCGATTAAAAGAACGTCTTAGCAAAGCCGGATACCGACTCAATGACTTCCTGGAGGCCCAGGTGGAGGCCGCCCTGGAAACCCGGCCCTGTGGAGGCTGCTTTCTTACCGGCCCGGCGGGCTCCGGCAAGACCTTTCTGGCCGAAGCACTGGCCAGAATCGACAACCGGCGCACCTTCTTCTTCCAGGCCTTTCCCGGCTGCCGCAAGGAGGAGTTGTACCAGACGATATTGCCAGACGCGGACCAGCCCAGCGGGTTCCGCACCCAGGCCGGAGTGCTGCCCCTGGCCGCCGAAGCCAGTCTGAAAGCGGACACCACGCTGATCCTGGACGAATGGGACAAGACGCATCCCTCCACCGATGCCTTTCTGCTGGATTTTCTGCAAAACGGGCGGATCAGCGTGCCCGGATCGGAAATTGTGGCCGACCAGAAACGGCTCTCCGTGTTCATCACCCTCAACGATGAACGCGAGCTTTCAGAACCGTTGCTGCGCCGCCTGCCCCTGATAGAGCTAAAGCCGCCCCATCCTGATCTGGTGGAGCAGGCCCTGCGGGACACCCATCCGGAGCATCCATACCTGGCGGCGGCGGTGGCCCTGTACCAGCGGTCACTGCTGGTCAACCTGACCAAGCCGGCCACCATCCAGGAGCTGCGGCAACTGCTGGACGCCATATCAAAGCTGGAAGGCCGGGCCGATTGGAACATGCTGGTGTTTCAGTTCATCACCAAGAGCTGGGACGACCACGAGCTTTTGAAGTCCGCCGAAGCCATCCCCTTGAGCATTCACGCCGCCCCCCCCGGTCAGGAAAGGCCGGTCCTGGATGCCTCCATGTATGAACCCGGAGAATTCCAGGGAGACCAGCAGTCCCTTGAACCCTACATGCCCCGCATTCGGCGGGACTGGCTGGTCAGAGCCCCCAGCCGCCAGGTGGATGCCCCCGAGGGATCGTTCTTTGGCATAGTGCCCGCCACCGAATCAGGCTATGACAGCGTGGCCCGCGCCGCCCTTACCCGGGAGAAAGCCGAAAAATTCGGCTCGGACCCGTCAGACCTGAGAATCGCCCAGGTGGGAGAGGCGGAGATTATTGTGTTCAAGCCCCTGAACCTGGAACGGCGGGAGGAATGGGCCCTGATACTCAAGGAAGGCGGAGAGCTGCTGCTGGAGTCCAGACACAACGGGGAGATAAGCCCGGAAATGCTGCTGGAGTTCAAGAAGGACGTGGAGGAACAGGCCCGCCAGGACCCCGACCGCTGCCGGGTGTACTCCTTCACCGCCGACGAGATGCTCATGCGCTACCGCAACATGAAAATCCGCTGGACGCCGGAGCTGCTGGAGGTCGTATCCTGCGGATTCGAGGACACCAACCACCTGTGGGAGTTTCTCTATGGGCGCAAAGGAATTGTGCAGGCGGAACGGCTGGTGGAGGCCCAGATAGAAGCCCGGATGGAGGGAAATGTTTCCACCATCAAAACGGGCCTGCCCACCAATGAGCAGCTCCGTGACGACTACCTTTTCGTTCTGAGGGATTACCGGCATCTACGGGAGTTCTTTGCACTGCTTATCAACAGAAACCTGAAAATCTGGGGCAAGATCACCTGTAATTTCAGAAATCTGACTGTGATAGGCAGCCTGCATGAACCGGCGGACTTCATGCCGGAGAAGGAAGACCCGGAAAACAAGGCCGAGGCCGACTCCATCACAATGTTCAAAAACCTCACCCAGCCGGCGCAGGATTATTTCAACGCCAATGTTTCCCATATCGAGTCCGAACTGCACTCCTTCCTGGCCCGCAACGGGGAGTTTCCCCCGGCCGTGGAGGACGGCGGAATATTCGGCCTGCATGAATTTTCCACCGACCTGAAAAAGCTGAAACGCGAAGGGCTCAAGCACTACATGCGGAAAATGGTCCGGGAGGCCTGACATGCGCCAAAAGCCCGCGCCAGAAGACATTCACCAGGGCCACCAAGACCCGGCCGGCTCCATGGCGGGCCGAAAAGTCCGGCGGGACTGGCTGAACCGGATTCCTGATTATACCCTGGTAAAGCGCGAGCACCCGGAAGGGGAATGGGAGGATGAAGACTGGGAGGACGACCTGGACTCCGATGAGGAACCGGACCCGATGCTCTCCATTCCGGATGACGTGGAGCAGGACCGGGCAGACCGGGAGCAACGCCGGAAAAGGAGCCTGCAAAACCCCGAGCTGGCCCAGCGGGCCTTCTCCCTGGAGGGGCACTACCTCCGGGGACTGGCCACCCAGTTCGCCCGAATGATATCCAAGGTGGCCGAGGACTCAGCAGACCTGCCCAGCCAGGGGGACGAGGAATGGGACATGGCGGAACTGGCCCGGCGGCGCTTCACCGGCAGGCACATCCACCAATGCCGCATGAAAAGGGAACGCCGCAGCGTGGCCGTGGTGCTGGACACTTCCCCCTCCTGCAGTCAACAGTCCAGGCTTTTCGCCACCCTGGCCATGATTGCCGAATCCCTGGGGGACTGCGAACTGTTCGAAGCCCCCAATTTTCACATTTCCTCGCGCCGTGTGGATGGACACTGGGTGGACCTGGAGCGGACCAAAGCCCGGAAACAGCCCGATTATCACTGGAACTTCAAGGGCCGCGTAGTTATCGCCTTTGGTGATTTCGATGGCCTGGAGGTCATCGCGCAGGCCTCACAGGAGCCCGGCAACAAGATATACTGGTTCTCTTGCGAAGAGCGCCCGATGGTGCTGGAATCAATGCGGGACCGGTTCATCAGGAGCTACAAGGGACGCTACCTCCCCGCCCTGAACCTCAAGCAGATGATGAAGGCCATGAAACGGGTCCGGTAGAACTGAGCCTGTCCGTTTTTTTTATTAACCATCATCCCAGGCCCTGTGGCGGATATGGAGCAGGAACAAGCCCAGATACCCTCAGTGGGAATTGTTGTAATCGGCAACGAAATCCTGTCCGGCAAGGTCGCCGACACCAATTCGGCATATCTGTGTCGGGAGATGGCCCATCTAGGTCCGCGTGTGGACAGGGTGGTGGTCATCCCCGATGACATGGAGATCATCGGAAGCACCGTCAACGGGTTTTCCGGGGACTTCACCTGGGTGTTCACCAGCGGGGGAGTAGGTCCCACCCATGACGATGTCACCGTGGGAGCAATTGCCCGCGCCAAGGGGAAAAAGCTGATATCCCATCCGGAGTTGGAGGAGGGAATACGGAAGTTCTACCGGGAACGGCTTACCGAAAGACACCTGAGAATGGCCCTGGTTCCTGAAGGAGCCGAGCTTATACATGGCGGAGAGCTTTTTTTCCCGGTGATTACCCTGGATAACATCTTCATTCTGCCGGGCGTCCCGGAGTTGTTCCGGCTGAAGTTCGCCGCCATCAAGGAGCGCTTTCGGGCGACGCCCTGCCATCTGCGGGAAGTTTTCCTGAAGACCGACGAGGGGAGGATCGCGCAGCTGCTGGAAAAAACGGCTGCGGAAAATGACACCGTGCTTATCGGCTCCTACCCCAGCTTGTTCAGGGATGACTACTCGGTCAAGGTGACCCTGGAGGGAAGGGACAGCGGACTCGTGGAACGGGTTTTCCATGATCTGTGCACCAGCCTGGAAGCCCTGCAGGTCCAGATCGTACGCAAAGTCTGAGGCAAATCCAATCCTGAAGCGATTTTCCCGGAAAAAAAATAATCTCCCCCAGGGAACCCCAGCCTGAATTACGCGTTTGTAATGATAGAATAGCGATGAATAAAATATTTTGAACCCGGTTCCGGTTCAGAGAATCCTAAGGATGGTGCATAAAAAAAACTGACGGGCTCCATATTTTCTGCACAATTAAATAATAAATTTAATTTAATGCAATTGGGGCTTGACAGGACCATTATCAACCAGTAGCATTACGCAGTTAGTAAAGAATATTAGTTTTAATGCGGAACCCCTAGCCGCCGCCAGGCGGCAACCCCCGAGTCCCGGCGTGCCCCCTTCACGCCGGGTACTCTTCTCAAGAAAAATAGGCTTGAGAACGCATGGAAGGGAACCAGTAAAAAAGAAGAACAGAGCAAGAACCCCTAGCCGCCGTCAGGCGGCATCCCCCGAAACCCGATGCACCCCCCCTGCGTCGGGTTTTTATTTTCGTATACGCCGATCAGCA
>JAOUPZ010000486.1 GCA_029879595.1 Deltaproteobacteria bacterium
CTGGATTTTTTAATAAGTTCAGATGGGTTTCAATGTGGTCGTTCAATTTTCCGGCACGCAGACCGCCGGGAGTCTTTAATTACCTGCCAAATCCCCTGGGTTTATGCCGGCACTGAGACGAAGGCCCACCTTGCCGGCGGTGCTTCCAGGGAAAAAGGTTTGGTCCATTCGGCCGGCCGGAGTCTTTAGTATGCCGGCCGGGCCAGTCTTGGCCGCTTGAGGCCAATCCTATTCCAAGTGCGAAACGCCGCTCGGTGACCTAGTCACACATGCCGCCGGTGGTGCCTGTCCGCCGGGGCGGACGTGTGTTATATGCAGGGGGCCGTGTCGGGTGGAAACAGGTGCTCAGCAAAAACTAACGTGACTTTGTCACATAGCAAGAATGGCATTTCGGCTAGGTTTTCTCCACCGGTGAAAATCCCGGATGACATCGCCCCGGATGGGATGTTAGAATTCCCCCCAATCCGATGAGAATACAATTCGGCAGGGGCCGGGCAGCCTTCGGGCAAAGCAACAGGCTTATGGGCTTGCAAAAAAAACGCAACCCGTAAGAAGCAGGAATCATAAAAGACAACTACCAAATACTAAGACAGCAGCTGGCAAGGGAAGCATGAAAGGCGAAAAAACAAAGCTAACAAGGCGCGGTTTCCTGGGATTGGCCATTGTGATAATGGGCACCATTCACACGGGAGCCGGTTCCATAGTCAGGGCGGCGCAAAAATTCTTCGAGGATCCACCTCCGGAAATACCGCTGCAAAAAAGACTGGATGAAATACTCTCGGGAGCCAAGGGCTCATCCGGGCTGGTCAAGATGGAAATTGCCGACCTGGCCGAGGATGGCTCGGTGGTCCCCATTGGGGTCAAACTTGATCTTTCCAGCTCTGATTATGCCAAGGTTGATTCGGTATATTTAATAGCCGATAAAAATCCGGACCCCCTGCTGGCAAGCTTCAAAATAAACCCGGCCCATGGGGTTTCAATGCTGGAAACACGGATCCGGCTGAGGGAGACCACCCGGGTGGCGGCTTATTGCCGCACCAGTGACGGCAAGGTGTTCATGGCGGAAGCCAAGGTTGAGGTTACCGCAGGCGGCTGTGCCTGATTTGAACCCTGCCGGACCAACAGGAAGCCGGGCAGTTAAGCAAAAGATATCATTTTCAATACGGTGAGTATGGCCCAGATAGGCAAAGCCAGCGTGAGGGTTTTCCCCCGCTCATATAAAAAAGGCGATGAGGTGACGGTGAAAACCAGGGTGTTTCATCCCCAGGTGAACGGACGCGTGAAAAACCAGGAAGGACTTTATCCCGAGCCTTTCTTCATCAATGAGATAAAGGTCTTCTACGGCGATGAGATGATAATGGAGGTCAAAGCCTCGGCGGGTTTGAGTGTCAATCCGTTTTTCAACTTCACCATGAAGGCCACCCGCTCCGCGCCTCTCAAGATGGTTTGGAAGGACAACCAGGGGAAGGAATATTCAGAGCAGGATGAAATAAAGGTCTGATGCAATCGGGTTATAAACCCGGGCATGGTAGCTCTCCGGCTGTTTCCGGCTGGGCCGGCGGAGTTAACAAAAGCCGGAAAACAAATTGTCGGGAAGCAAAAGAAACCACAAGGGGTAATCTAGTTTCCGTCGATAAAGGAGTAGTCGCATGAAGATAACCAGAAGAAACCTGTTCAAGGGTGGGGCAGCTGTCGCGGCCGGAAGCATTATCACGCCGGGTGTTCTCAGAGCCAGTACCAGCACCCTCATGGGTTCGCCCAAGGGTAACCGCGTAGTTATCGTGGGCGGGGGCTGGGGAGGTGTTTCTACTGCCCGCAGTCTGAAAAAGGCCAATCCCAAGGCCGAGGTTGTTCTTATCGAGAAGAAGAGCACCTTCATGTCATGCCCCATGAGCAATCTGTACCTGGGCGGGATGATGGATTATGAAAGCCTCCAGTTTGAGTACAGCAACCTGCCCAAGCAGGGAATCAACGTGTTTCACGAGAAGGTTTTCGGAGTCGACCGCAGCGCAC
>JAOUPZ010000128.1 GCA_029879595.1 Deltaproteobacteria bacterium
ACGCAGGTCATTATCAGTTAATTGCAGGGCCGGTGCCAGGGTTGTTTGAAATGGAAATGATTTTACAGCGCCCCTGATTGTGACTCACGGGGCCACCCTATTCTCCCACGGCGACCCACGGCGACCCACGGCGATCTACTGCGATCTACTGCGATCTACTGCGATCTACTGCGATCTACTGCGATCTACTGCGATCTACTGCGATCTACTGCGATCCAGGGCCGGCAGGCTTCAGTAGGCGATCTGGATGCGGGCGTTGCCGCCGTCCCATTTGCGCCCCGAGGAGGTGTCCAGATCCCAGGTGCTGATGAAGGCCATGTGCCAGCGCCCCGGTTGCCGGTACACCGGGCCCAGGGCCGCCTTGGCCTCGAAAGTGTTCTCCCGGGGGATTTTCTTGGGGGAGGACGGACTGATATCCACCCTGCGCACCCTGCCAGCCACCAGCATGCTCTCGATGCTCAGCCTCTCCTGCCAGGGGGCCTCCCAGATTCCATAGGCCAGCCAGGTGAGCAGGCTGTGCTCGTACACCGCCTGGCCCAGCGCCGGCTGGCGGCTGGTGATCTGGTTGGTGAACTGCCCCCTGGCCACCCCGGCCTCCACATGGTGCCCGGAGCGGGGCGCGAACCCGGAACGCAGTTCCAGATGGCTGAATTCCATTTCCTGCTGAAGCCACGGGTCGTCCAGCGAGGGCAGTGCGGGACGCTGCTCCCGGCGCTCGCTCCAGCCCGTCAGGGAGACCCCGGCCCGCACCGTGTCTCCGGCCAGGATATCCGCCGAAAGGTTAAACCGGCCCCCTGAGTAATATTGGCGCAGGCCGGTATCGGTGGATACCAGCAGTGTGGGCGTCTCCCGGCGGGCGTCAATTTCCAGCAGCAGTTCGCCCTTTTCGAAGTAGCGCCCTTCCATACGGTACAGATGGGGATTGCGCTCAAAATGTTCGGGGCCGTTATTCTCATCGTTGAACAGGGCGAACATCTTCAGATGGCTCAGGCGCAGGAAGCTGGGATCGGTATGCCGGCCCCGGGATAGGGCGGCTCCCTGGGCAACCATTCGCTTGTCGTGGCTGGGGTAGCCGGTGATGGAAACTCCCCAGGCGCGGCCATAGCGGAACTCGGCCTCCTGATAGATTTCCTCGGGGCGGAAAATGGCCAGCCGCTCCTGCCGGTACAGGAAAAAGGCGTTGTCGTGCAGGTCCAGGGACAGCCGCAGGTAGTGATCCACATAGAACCGCTCCATGGAGAGGCTGCCCACAGAGGTCCGGAAGGCCACCGGGGCCTCCAGGCTGGCAAGCCTTTCCCGGGCCTGGGGGGAGTAGGAGCGGATATCGAGGAAATTTTCCTGCTCCATGAAGTCCTGGCGGATCTCCAGGTCCCCCTGGAACTGCCCCCGGGCCGCCGGGCTGAAGCTGAAGACGCTCAGGAAGACCAGCGCCGCCCAGCCCCCGGCCCGGAGAAACCGGGCGGAATTGAGCGGTTGATGGGGCTTTGTGCAAAATGTGCGCATGGCTTCCCGGTTACATTAAATATTACACCTGGGGGCCGGATCCCCCCTTTTGCAAAGGGGCTGCACCGGAATTGACCCGGCGGAAAGATGGCGTTTCCCGTGGTTTCATTATATATCAATTCACCTGGCAGGGCGTTATTCAGGCGGGTGGGAGCCCTCTTTGGACAAGGGCTGGCGCAGCACAGGCCCTCGACCGCTTCGGGTCCGCCCCTTCGGGGGGCGATCAAAAATATCCTGAAATATCAAAACTTGCCCAAAGTTTGCATTTTATGCACCGGAATAGGTTTTTTTTCAAGCGGAGAGGTTATTTGCCGGGATAAGTTGAAAAGTGAAGTCCCGGACGCCTGAAAACTGGAAACTGCCTCGGTAATTTGGCATTCTTCCCTACAGGCCCACCAGATGATGGGAAACTGAAAAACGAGGGCTCCATGAAATTTCTTGGTAGTATTTCAAAACACGTCGGCTGGCCGGAAATCTTTCTGGTCTTGGCGATAATCCTGATTATAGTGATTTTCATCTGGCGCAGACGGGCCAGAAGAAGGGCCCAGGGAGGCATGGGCCCGGGCAGCGAACAGACGGAGGTTCTGCAGCCCATTGTCACCGAAGGCCCCGGACTGGTGGTGGCCGGCAACGCCAACAACATCCGCTATGCTGAAATTGTCAAATCGGCTGAGTATCAAACCATCATCAAGGTGGAGGAGGAGTTCCGCGGGGAATTGAGAAGCGCCAAAATGTCCGATGAGGATCGCGAGCAGATGCTGGTGAACACTGCCGTGCGTTGGCGGGTGCACTGCATGTTCGAGCGCATCTACCAGAACTGCCTGCTCAGCCAGTATGATCTGCTGGAGCTTTTGAACGGGCTGGGCGAGAAAGGCGTGACCATGGCCCAGGGGCATGCGTTCTTTCAAAAGAAGTGCGAGCTTAAAAAAGAGCTGCGCAGGATTGATTACAAGGTCTGGCTTTCATACCTGACAACCCACGGCCTTATCAATGAGCAGTTCGAGCGGCTGGTGATCACGGAGCTGGGCAAGGATTATCTGATCTATCTGGCTTCCACCGGCAGCCGCAAATCGCTCTGGAACTATTGAGGATGAGCTGGCGGGAGCCATGGCGGGAACGTTGCCGGACTGCAGGCCGCCCGGCCTGCCGAATAGCCGGCAGGCAAAGTTGCCCTTTTCGGTTCGGGGACGAAACCGACTGCCGTTTATTTTTCTACACCACGGGGTAAGATGTTCAACCGCATCGCCATAGCGCGACCCATCCTGGTGGTTCTGCTGGCCGGGCTAGTCATTGCCGGATGTTCGGCGGCGACCCCGATGGAACTGCTCCACCAGCGGGCCCTCAAGGGCGATGTGGAGGCCCAGTTCGAACTGGGGCTGCGCTACCTGGATGGCCGGGATGTGAAGCAGGACAATACCGAGGCCGCCCGGTGGTTCAAGGCTGCCTCCGAGCAGGATCATGTCATGGCCCAGTTCAATATGGCCGTGATGCACTACAACGGGCTGGGGGTCCCCAGGGACGAGTACGCCGCCCGGGCCCTGTTTGAAAAATCCGCCGAAAACGGCATTCCGGAAGCCCAGTTCAATCTGGCCTGGATGCTTCAGTCGGGGCGGGGCGCCAAGCGCAACATGGCCGGCGCCCGTGAATGGTACGCCCGGGCCGCCAAGTCGGGCTCGCTGGCCGCCATGTACTCCCTGGGCTGGATGTACCAGAAGGGCTATGACGCGGCCCCCAATGAGCCCGAGGCCATCCGCTGGTATGCCGAGGCGGCCCGCAAGGGGCATGTGCCCTCCGCATACAACCTGGGCTGGCTGTATCTCTACGGAAGCCAGACCCCGGAAAACGGCCAGCAGGCCATCCGCTGGCTGAACCTCGCCGCCCGGAAGGGGCACCCCAAGGCCGGCTATCATCTGGCGGGCGTTTATCACAATGGACGGGGGGTGGAGCGCAACCTCACGCTGGCCTATGCCTGGTACGGTGTGGTCGCCGAATCACTGGATGGCGACGATGCACTGGTGGCCCGGAGAAAGCACGAGGGGATCAGTCACTACCTCAACCAGGCCCAGAAGAAAGAGGGCGACCGGCTGCTGGAACAGTTGCAGGCCGAGACCCGCCAGGGCCGGCAGGCCTCCCGGCGCCCCGCCTATTAAATTCCCCCGAGCAATTCCAGAGAGTCTGTTTTCGCTCCGGTGGCGAAATGTGTCCGGCTTTTGTATCATGGATACCACTGGATACCAAAGGCTCGACCCGGCCGCGGCACCCTTTGCCGCCGCTTGGGGGTTGCGCGCAATATTTATTTTCTCGGAGAAGCGTCTCGGCCATGGGCAAGGTGCAATCGGACACCCCCATGATGCAGCAGTTCAACGCCCTCAAGGGCGAATACCCGGACTGCATCCTGTTCTTCCGGGCCGGGGATTTCTACGAGATGTTCGGCGAGGATGCCATCCGGGCGTCCGAGGTGCTGGGCATAACCCTGACCACCCGCAATAAAAGCTCGGAAAACCCGGTGCCCATGGCCGGGGTTCCCTATCACTCTTACGAGGGCTATCTGAACCGGCTCACCTCGGCCGGGTTCAAGGTGGCCATCGCCGAGCAGATGGAGGACCCGGCTCAGGCCAAGGCTCAGGGCCGCGATGTGGTGCAGCGCGATGTGGTGCGGGTGATAACTCCGGGGACCTCAGTGGCCGACCCGATTCTGGAGGGCGACCGCCATCATTTTCTGGCCGCGGTGGCCCCGGCAGGCATGGCTTCCGGCTCCCGGCAACCCCTGGGGGCGGCCCTGGTGGACCTGTCCACGGGAGTGTTCGAGGTGGTGGAGTTTCCGCCCGGCGCCCTGGACCAGCTGGTGGAGTTCCTGGTCCTGGAGCGCCCGGCCGAGATTCTGCTGGCTGAAGGGCGCACCCCGGAGGAAACCTCGGGCCTGGAGGACCTGGAGCGGCGGCTGGCCCGTAGGATGGACTCATCGGGCCGGGACGTGGTGCGCCTGGAGCGGGTCCCCGCGCTGTGGTTCGATCCCAAACCCTCCCGGCGCAGGCTGGCCGAGCAGTTCGATACGCTCAACCTGGCCGGGTTCGGGGTGGAACAGATGGAAAGCGCCCTGCGCGCAGGGGGGGCCATCCTGACCTATCTGGAGCGCACCCAGAAATGCGAGCTGATTCACCTGGCCCCGCCCCGCCCCCGGATGAGCCGGCAGGTGATGTGGCTGGACGAGGCCACCGTGGAGCACCTGGAGCTTTTCGCCAGCCGGGGGCCCGGGGGGCGCGGGAACACACTGTTCGCCGTGCTCAACCGCACCTGCACCCCCATGGGGGCGCGGCTGCTGAGGCGCTGGCTGGGGCAGCCCCTGCTGGAACTGGAGGAGATAGAAGCCCGCCAGGAAGCCGTGGCGGAACTGGCGGCCCATTCCACCGAGCGCACGGCCCTGAGGGAAACCCTGCGCCGCATCCGGGATCTGGAGCGCTGCGTGGGGCGCATGAGCCTGCCCGGGGCGGGGCTGGCCGAGATGGTGGCCCTGCGCGAGGCCCTGGGGGGCGTGCAGTTTCTGCCTCCCCAATTGGAGCACTGGAAGTCCACGCTGCTGGTCCGGGTGGGGGAGAACATGGACCCCCTGGACGACATCTATGGCTATCTGAAAGAACGGTTCAAGGACGATCCACCCCTGAAGCTGGCCGAAGGGGGTTATGTCGCCGATGGTGTACTGCCGGAACTGGACGAGCTGCGGGCGCTGACCCGGGACAGCCGGCTGGTCATTAACGACCTGGAGGCTTCCGAGCGGGCCGCCACCGGCATCACCTCGCTGAAGGTGCGCTTCAACAGGGTCTTTGGATACTACCTGGAGGTGCCCCGCACCCACCAGAACAAAGTGCCCGCCCACTACCACCGCAAGCAGACCCTGGTGAACGCCGAGCGCTTCATCACGCCGGAACTCAAGGTAATCGAGGAGAAGATACTGGGCGCCGAAGAGCGCATTTCCGCCCTGGAGCAGGAGGCCTTCCGGGAAAGCAGGACCATTCTGCACGGCTATGCCCGGCGCATGCAGGGCACTGCGGAACGGCTGGCCGTACTGGACACCCTGGCGGGACTGGCGGAGACCGCCCTGGCCTCCGGCTATATCCGGCCCAAAATACTGCCGCCGGACGCCCCGCGCGTAATCAGCCTGAAGGAGGCCCGGCACCCCGTTATCGAGCAGATAGACCTGGGGGAGCCCTTCATTCCCAACGATATCCACCTGGACGGGGAACAGGCGCAGATCATGCTCATAACCGGACCCAACATGGCCGGCAAATCAACCGTCATGCGCCAGGTGGCCCTGATCCAGCTGATGGCCCAGGCGGGCTCGCATGTGCCCGCCGGGGCGGCCCTGCTGCCCCTGGTGGACAGGATATTCACCAGGGTGGGGGCCTCGGACAATCTTTCCCGCGGGCAGAGCACCTTCATGCTGGAGATGAACGAGGCGGCCAACATACTCAACAACGCCACCAGGGATTCATTGATAGTGCTGGATGAAATCGGCAGGGGAACCAGCACTTTTGACGGCATCAGCATTGCATGGGCTATGGTGGAGCATTTACACCGACTGGGAGCCCTGACATTGTTTGCCACGCACTATCATGAACTGACACAACTGGCCCGTGAACTGCCGCGGCTGAGAAATCACAGCATGTCCATCCGGGAGGATGGGGAGCATCTGGCCTTTACCCGCAAGCTTATTGCCGGTGAGGCCGACCGCAGTTACGGCATCCAGGTGGCCCGGCTGGCGGGGCTGCCCGTGAAGGTGGTGGAACGCGCCCAGGAGGTTATGAACATCCTGACAGCCGCTGGTAATGGCAGCGGCGGAGGGCTTTCCCCCGATTTCCTGGCGGGTATCCAGGCCCGGAAGACCGCTCCGGGCGGAGAACAGTCCGGCGGAGAAGAATCCGGCGGGTATTCCTCCGGCGAGCCATCCTCCGGCGGTGAAGACCGGCCACAGACCGGCGCAGAGCAGGCGGCGCTGGGACGCAAGCAGCTTTCCTTCCTGGCGGAGACCCATCCCATGCTGGAGGAAATCAGGGGGCTGGACATAAACAAGCTCACTCCCATGGAGGCGTTGAACTACCTGCATCAGGCCCAGGCCAAGCTGGACAAAGGAGAAACCTGATGACCCACCCCGGGGCGAAACATTTCGGCAATAGCTCCATGGGAGCCTTGACAGGCGCGTCCCAGCGCACCGCCCTTGATCACGCGCGGCATAGGCTGGCGGCGGTTATGCTGTTGGCGGGGCTGTTGTTGACGGGGCTGCTGGCCTTGAGCCTGTGGGGAGCGGGACAGGTCCTGGCTGATGATCTGGAGGACGAATACCGCAAGGCCGCCCGGAGCTTTCACACCCTGAACAAGTCTACCGGAGTCAGCGCGGTCCAGTGGCGGCGCCTGGGCGAACGCTTTTACCGGATACACCAGCAGGCCCCGATCACACGCCGCGGGGCAGATGCCCTGTACAGCGCGGCGCTGTCAATGCGGGCGGCCTGGAAGATGGACCGGGAATGGGCTCACCTCAGCCGGGCCATGGAGGAATTTCGCCGGTTTGTGAATCTGTATCCCCGGGACAGCCTGGCCGACGACAGCCTGATGCACATATCCAGCCTGCAGGCCGAGGGCTATCATGACCCCGAAGCCGCCCTGGCCAGCCTGGAAAGAATCACCAGGGAATATCCCCAGGGGGACCAACTGCCCCTGGCCCGACGCAGGATCGAGGAAACCCGGGAGGAAATCCGCAACGAGGAACTCCAGGCCAAAGCCAGAACCCAGGAAATGCCGGAAGAGCGGGCCCAGGAGACGGCGGCCGCCCCCGTGCCCAGGACAGTGGCCATGGGCGCCATGAACACCGGAAAGGCCCCTTCAGCAGGAAAAACCAGGGGGGTGCCCAGGCTCAAGCGCGTTCAAACCTGGAGCACGCTGGAGTGGACAAGGGTGATTCTCAGCACCGATCCCGGTGTGCCCTTCAAGCTGGGCCGGCTGAAAAAGAACGGAAGCCTGCCGGAAAGACTGTACCTGGACCTGGCGGGAGCCGTGCCTGATCGGTCGGTGTATGCCGTCACCGAAACCGGTGATCATCTATTGCAGCGTATCAGGGTGAACAACAACCCCGCCGGATTCACGCGGGTGGTGCTGGACCTCAACGGCCTGGAAAAATTCGAGGTGAAGGATTTCCAGCTTCCCGCCGAGCAGAAGATAGTGGTGGACATCCATCCCACCCCCGGACAGGCCCTGCTGGCCAAGGTCGCTCCGGCCGTGCAATCCCAGGAGCCACCGCATGACCCGGACCTGGAAAAGGCCGAGGGGACCGAAGGTCACAAGATCAGCCTCAGGAACACCCTGGGGCTGAAGATCAAACGGGTGATGATCGACGCCGGTCACGGCGGCGAGGACCCCGGGGCGGTGGCCTTTGGCAAGTACGAGAAAGACCTCACCCTGGCTATTGCGAAAAATCTGAAAAAGGTGGTGGAGAAAAAACATCCCGGCATCAAGGTGGGGATGACCCGCGAGAAGGACGTCTATGTTTCCCTGAACGACCGCACCGAGATGGCCAAGGAGTTCAAGGCCGACCTGCTGATTTCCATTCACCTGAACGCCAACGAGATAGAACGGTTCAGCGGGGTGGAAACATACTTTCTGAACCTTACCAGCGACCAGGGAGCCCTGGAGGTGGCGGCCCGGGAAAACGCCACCACCGAAAAGAGC